>JBIOEK010000014.1:0-19185 GCA_044445925.1 Hyphomicrobiales bacterium | reverse complement strand
GTGGAAGCCCCGGCCCGCAGCATGGCGAGGGCCCGCCCGGCGTCGATGCGCCCGTCATAGAGCGCGCGCCCGACGATGGCGCCGCCGAGCGCCGAGCAGCGAGGCTCGGCGAGGCGCTCGATGTCCTCCATGGAGGCAAGGCCGCCGGAAGCGATCACCGGGATGTCGACCGTCGCGGCGAGAGAGAGCGTCGCTTCGAGATTGAGCCCGGACAACATGCCGTCGCGAGCGATATCGGTGTAGATGATGGCGCAGACGCCGCTATCCTCGAAGCGCCGCGCCAATTCTGCGGCTTCGAGCTGCGATGTTTCAGCCCACCCCTCGACCGCCACGAGACCGTCGCGCGCATCGATGCCGACCGCGACCTGATCCGGAAACGCCTTGGCGGCCGCTTTCACGAAGGCCGGATCGCGCACCGCCGCCGTGCCGAGAATGACGCGGCGGATGCCGCGGCCGAGCCAAGCTTCCACGGTCGCAAGGTCCCGGATGCCGCCGCCGAGCTGGAGCGGCAGCCGCACCCTGCGCAGGACGGCCTCCACGGCCGCCCCATTGGCCGGGCGCCCGGCGAAGGCCCCTTCGAGATCGACGATGTGCAGCCAGGCGAATCCGGCTTTCGCGAAATCTTCCGCCTGGGCGGCGGGATCGTCGTTGAAGACCGTTGCCTGCCCCATGTCGCCTTGGCGCAGGCGCACGCAACGCCCCTCCTTGAGGTCGATCGCCGGGAACAGGATCATGGCCGCCAGCCGAGGAAATTGCCGATCAGGGCAAGGCCGAGCTTCTGGCTTTTCTCGGGATGGAACTGCGTGCCCGCCATATTGTCGCGTGCCACCATCGCGGTAACCTTGCCCCCATGATCGGTCTGGGCGACGAGATCTTCCGGGTTCTTGGTGCGCAGATGGAAGGAATGCACGAAATAGGCATGCCAGCCCGCCTCCCCGGTCGGAACGCCGGCAAGCAGCTTGTGGTCCAGGCGCGGGCACAACGTGTTCCAGCCCATATGCGGGATTTTCAACGACTTATCGCGCGGCTCGACCACGACCACGTCGCCCGCGATCCAGCCGAGCCCCTTCACGGTCTCGTATTCGAGGCCGCGCTCGGCCATGAGCTGCATGCCGACGCAAATGCCGAGGAAAGGGGCTCCGCGCCGCCGCACCGCCTCCTCGAGTGCCTCCGTCAGGCCGGCGACGAGGCCCAAGCCGCGGGCGCAATCTGCGAAGGCACCGACTCCCGGCAGGACGACCCGATCGGCGAGGCGGATCGCCTCGGGCTCCGCGGTCACCTCGATCGTGGCCGAAACCCCGATCTCGCTGGCGGCGCGCTCGAAAGCTTTGCGCGCCGAATGCAAATTACCCGAGCCGTAATCGACGATCGCGACCCTCATCGCCCGCGATACTCGGGGAACAGACCAATGACCTCCTCGGCGCCCCGCCCGGGCGCCGCCGGCGTCCCTCCAGGCATCGCATTCGGTGCAAACCCGCGCGCTCGCGACATCTCGAGGGCGACGCGATCGAAGAAAATCGCTTCCGCCTCGGGAAGGTCGCGCGCCGCAACGCCGCCGGCATCGATGAAACCCCGGCGCCTCAGCCCGAAACGACGCAGATTCGAGGCTTCGAGGCCGACCAGAATGGCGAGCACGATCTGGACCAAGATCTGCGTATCGGAAGGAAGGTGAAGAAGGCGACCGATCCCCAGCAATGCGGCGCTCAAGACGAGGATCGCGAGCGCCGGGATCCAGAGGCCTCGCCACAGGCACCAGATCACGCTGAGCAGGAAGGCAAAGACATGGAAGCCGTCGCGCACGAACTCGGCGCGCTCGAATTCGGGCTTCCCCGAGCCGGAAGCGACCGGCAGATGTACCGTGAAAAGCCGCATATCCGATCCTCTCAAAGCGCGCCCTTGGTGGACGGAACGCGCCCGGCCTCGCGCGGATCGATGGCGACGGCTTGGCGCAGGGCGCGCGCCAGGCCCTTGAACAGGGCTTCGGCGATATGGTGGCTGTTCGTGCCGCGGAGCGCCTGCGCATGCAGCGTGATCCGCGCATTGACGGCGAAGGCCTGGAACCATTCCCGCACGAGCTGCGTGTCGAAGCTGCCGATCTTCGGCGCCGTGAAGGGCGCCTCGAAGACGAGGTATGGCCGGCCCGAGACATCGAGCGCGACGAGCGCCAATGCCTCGTCCATCGGCAGATGAATGGCGCCGTAACGCGTGAGGCCCTTCTTGTCGCCGAGCGCCTTCAGGAAGGCCTCGCCCATGGCGATGCCGACATCCTCGACCGTGTGGTGATCGTCGATATGCGTATCGCCCTTGGCTTTCACGCTGAGATCGAAGAGCCCATGGCGGGCGAACAGCTCGAGCATATGGTCGAGAAAGCCGACGCCGGTATGGATATCGGCGCGACCTGAGCCCTCGAGCCCGATCTCGACCTCGATCTTCGTCTCCGAGGTGGAGCGGCTGACTTTGGCGCGGCGCATTGGCGAAGGCTCCCGTGGGCTCGCTCGGTATCAGTGGTCTCTTAGCGGTCGCGCGCCCTCGCGATCAAGCCGGAGGCAGGCTGGCGGACGGTGCCTCGAGCACGCCGAAGCGCGCGAGATCGCGCGCGAGGCCTCGAGCGTCGAGGAATTGGATCGCGTTCATGCCGATCTCACGGGCTGCCTCCACATTGCGCTGCGAATCGTCGATGAACAGGCAGCGCCCGGCTTCGAGGCCATAGCGATCGAGGAACAGCCGGTAGATGGCGAGGTCCGGTTTCAGCAGGCCTTCATGCGCCGAGACGACCACCCCCTCGAAATCGGCCAAGAAGGCAAAGCGCTCGCGTGTCCGCGCATATTTCTCGCGCGAGAAATTGGTGATGGCATAGAGGGGGACCTTGTCTTTCAGCCGCCTCATCAGCTCAACGCTGCCGGGAATCTCGCCGGCCACGGTCTCGTCCCAGCGCTCGTCGAAAACACGGATTTCACGCTCCCATTGCGGATGACGCGCCACGAGCTCGGCCACGGCGTCGGCGAATGCGCGGCCGCGATCCTGCTCTAGATTCCAGGCCGGCGTGCAAATATTCGCCAGGAACCACTCCATGCGTTCCGAATCGGCGAATAATTTGCGAAAGAGGTGGCGCGGGTTCCAGTCGAGCAGGACATTGCCGACATCGAAAACGACGGCATCTATCGGGGGCATCGCGCCTCGCAAATCGCAGCGGTGCCGGGCCTCGGAGCACGGCCAAGGGATGATCGAGAGCCTTTATCCTTCGAAACGCTTCTTGCGAAGGGGGAGTATAGGAGATGCCTTCCAGAGAGCCCTGGCGCGCCGCCTCGCCGACGCTATGATCGCAAAGATGTTTCGTCTGGCACATCTCTCCGATCCGCATCTGGGACCCTTGCCGCCGGTACGGCTTCGCGATCTCATGGGCAAACGCCTGACCGGATACGCCAATTGGCGGCTCGGGCGCGGCGACGCCCAGGACATGGCGGTTCTCGGCGCCCTGATCGCGGATGTCGAAGCGCAACACCCTGATCACATCGCGGTCACGGGCGATTTCGCCAATATCGGCCTTCCCTCCGAATTCGCCACCACGCGGCGTTTCCTCGAAAGCCTCGGCCCTCCGGAGAAAGTGAGCGCCATTCCGGGCAATCACGACGTCTATGTCACCGGATCGGCGGCGGCGCTGACGCCCGCGATCGGACCCTGGATGACGAGCGATGGAGAAAGCGAGCCCGGCTTTCCCTTTCTCAAGCGCCGCGGGCGGGTGGCGCTGATCGGCCTTTCGACAGGCGTGCCGACCCCCTTCTTCGTCGCCGCCGGGCGTCTCGGCGTGCCGCAGATCGAGCGCCTCGAGACCCTGCTCGCGAGCCTCGCCAAGGAAGATGCGATCCGCATCATCCTCATCCACCACCCTCCTTATGAGGCGGCCGGGAAGCGCCTGCGCCAGCTCGCCGATGGGGCGAGATTGCGCGAAACGCTGGCGCGCCATGGCTGCGAGGCGGTGCTGCATGGTCATAATCATCGCGCCTCGCTCGCCGCCATCCGGGGGCCGGAGCACCCTATCCCGGTGATCGGCGCGCCCTCCGCCTCGGCGCGCCCGTCCCGCTCGCATCGCCCGGGCTGGTGGCGGATCGAGATCGACGAGAACGGGCCGCCGGCAAACGCGGTGAGCGCATTTCTGCACGGCTATGTGGTTACCGAGGCGCGTTTCGTCGAGCTCGGCACCGGACCTGAAGCTGCGGCCCGCGCCTGACCAAGCCCAGGGCGCAACGGGCTCGCGAGCCTATTGTATTGCCATCGTTGCCTCGGCTCGACGCGACACGCATGATAGGTGGGATGCTGCCCCCGAGGGATGATCACGAGAAATGACGCCGATGAACTCGTCACCACATCACTTGTCGCGACGCGCCACGC
Organism: Hyphomicrobiales bacterium; assembly: GCA_044445925.1. Taxonomy (GTDB): domain Bacteria; phylum Pseudomonadota; class Alphaproteobacteria; order Rhizobiales; family Beijerinckiaceae; genus GAS188. The sequence continues at coordinate 14,796 of JBIOEK010000014.1, read as the reverse complement.
TTGTCGGCGCCGCCGCGGCCGGCCTTTTGCGTTCGACCGCGCGATCGCGCGCCGAGGACACGGCCGAGAAGGTCCGGCTCGGCTCGCTGCGCTTCGTTTCCTCGGGCGCCGTGTTCATCGCCGTCGAGCGCGGCTACTTCAAGGATGAGGGGCTCTCCCTTCAGCTCACCTTCTTCGATGCGGCGCAGCCGATCGCGGTCGCGACCGCATCCGGCGACCTCGATCTCGGCGTCACAGCCTTCACCGGCGGCTTCTTCAATCTCGCCGGCAAGGGCGCGCTGAAGATCATCGCGGCCCAAGCCAAGGAGGCCAGGGGCTATGAGGGCAATGTCGTGCTGGTGTCGAACGCAGCCTGGGACAAGGGCTTCCGCGACGTAAGCCAGTTCGCAGGGCATTCGATCGGCATCACCCAGATCGGCTCTTCCTTCCACTACCAGATCGGCCAGATCGCGGCCGCGAAGGGCATCGACCTGAAGAGCATTACGATCCGCCCCCTGCAATCGCTGCTCGCCATGGCGGCGGCGCTCAAGACGGGGCAGGTCGATTCCGTCATCATCGCCCCCCATATCGCCCATGCCATGACGGATAATGGCGACGCAAAATTCATCGCGCGCTATTCGGACATCGACGAATATCAATTCGGCGGCCTGTTCACGACGCCACGGACGATCGCCGCCAGGCGCCCGATGCTCGAGAAGTTCGTGCGCGCCTATCAAAAGGGGGCTCACGACTATTCGGCCGCCCTCCTCCGGCGCGACGGCGACGGCAAGCGTGTCTTCGACGCGACGAGCGAGGAGGTCGCCGCCATGATCGCGAAATATGTCTATCCGGGCGACCCGGTCGAGAAGGCCGCTCCGCAGGTCAAGGCTTCGGCCTTCTATGTCGACGGCGAGGCGAGGCTCGATATCGCCGATATCCTCAAGCAGATCGCCTGGGTACAAGACTCAAGGCCTGGTCGAGGCGGGGGTGGATGAGCGCGGCACCCTCGATCTTTCTTTCGTCAAGGGCCATTTCAACGCTCTGTGAAGGTGAGCGCGCATGATGCGCCAATACGAGCTCGTCGATCGGGTCAAGAGGTACAATCCCGACACCGACGAGGCCTTGCTGAACCGCGCTTATGTCTATGCGATGAAGGCGCATGGAGCGCAGAAACGCGCCTCCGGCGATCCTTATTTCTCGCATCCGCTCGAGGTGGCCGCGATCCTCACCGATCTGCATCTCGACGATTCGACGATCGTCGCCGCGATGCTGCACGACACGATCGAGGATACGGCGGCGACCCGCGAGGAGATCGACCAGGTCTTCGGGCACGAGATCGGCGCCCTGGTCGAGGGGCTGACCAAGCTCAAGCGCCTCGACCTCGTCTCGAAAAGGGCGGCGCAGGCGGAGAATCTGCGCAAGCTGCTCCTGGCGATTTCCGAGGATGTGCGCGTGCTCCTCGTCAAGCTCGCCGATCGTCTTCACAACATGCGCACCTTGCATTTCGTGCCCTCGGACAAGCGCGACCGGATCGCTCAGGAGACGCTCGACATCTATGCCCCGCTCGCCGGCCGCATGGGCATGCAGGATATGCGCGACGAATTGGAGGAGCTCGCCTTCAAGGAGCTGATGCCGGAGGCGCATGACACGATCGTGCAGCGCCTGTCGGATATTTCCGGGCGCAGCGAAGCGATCATCTCGGAGATCGAGACGGCGGTCTCGCGCAGCATGGAGGCGCATGGCGTCAACGCCGCCGTGAAGGGACGCCTCAAGAAGCCTTACTCGGTCTGGCGCAAGATGAACGCCAAGTCGATCGCGCTCGAGCAGCTTTCCGACATGTTCGGCTTTCGGGTCATCGTCAAGGATATCGAGGAGTGCTACCGCGCGCTCGGCATCGTCCATACGCGCTGGCCGATGGTTCCCGGCCGCTTCAAGGACTACATCTCCGTGCCGAAGCAGAACGATTACCGGTCGTTGCACACGACGATCGTCGGGCCGGCGCGGCAGCGCGTCGAATTGCAGATCCGCACGCAGGACATGCACAAGATCGCCGAGTTAGGCATCGCCGCCCACGCGCTCTACAAGGACGGGCTGTCGCCGGACAAGAGACGCCTCGAAGCCGAGAGCAATGCCTTCGCCTGGCTGCGCCGCACGATCGCCAACCTGGCCGAGGGCGACCCGGAAGAGTTCCTCGAGAACACCAAGCTCGAGCTGTTCCATGATCAGGTGTTCTGCTTTACGCCGAAGGGGCGCCTGATCGCCTTGCCACGCGGCGCGACGCCGATCGACTTCGCCTATGCGGTCCACACCGAGCTCGGCAACGGCATGGTGGGCTGCAAGATCAATGGCCGCCTCGCGCCGCTCGTCTCGGAATTGCGCAATGGCGACGAGGTCGAGGTCCTGTCAACCGAGAACCAGGCGCCCCCCGCCGCCTGGGAATCCCTCGTCGTGACAGGCAAGGCACGCGCCGCGATCAGGCGAGCGACACGTATCGCGGTGCGCCGTCAATATGGAGGGCTCGGCCGCCAGCTCGTCGAACGCGCCTTCCAGCGCGCCGGACGCGCCTATAGCGACGAAAGCCTGAAAGCCGCCCTGCCGCGCCTCGCGCGGGCCTCGGTCGAGGATGCGCTGGCCTCGGTCGGGCGAGGCGAAATGGCCTCCGGAGACGTGTTGCGCGCCCTCTATCCGGACTATCAGGGCGAGCGCGCCAATATCGTCTCCGAGCCCGCGCCGAAGGATCCGGGCTGGTTCGCATTCCCGAAATCGCTCGGCTTGATCTTCAAGCCGGCCGCCGCCCCAAGCAAGTCGCAGCCCCAATCGGATGTGCCGATCATCGGGCTCGACGCCGATCTGCCGGTCCGGTTCGCCGAAGGCGGCGCCGTGCCGGGCGATCGCATCGTCGGCATCCTGACGCCTGGAGAAGGAGTGACGGTGCACCGCATCGATTCCCCGGAGCTTGCCCGCTTCGAGAATGCGCTCGATGGCTGGTTCGACGTGCGCTGGGACGTGAACGACAAGAACGCCCGGCGTTTCCCGGCCCGCATCACCGTCATGGCGATGAACGAGCCCGGCTCCCTCGCCCAGGTCGCCGCGGTCGTCGCCGAGCATGACGGCAACATCGAGAACATCACCATGACGCGGCGCACCGACGATTTCGTCGAGATGACGATCGACATCTCGGTGTGGGACCTCAAGCATCTGACGGCGATCCTGCAGCAGCTGCGCGGCAAATCCGTCGTCAACAGCGCCGAGCGCGCCCGCTGAAATCCATTCGGCCGGTGATCTCGCCGAACCGGAACCAAGCTCTCTCCCCAAGCGTTTCATGCCGGTCGGGCGACGAAGACGGGCTCGACGTCATTTTCTTCTTGCCCGGAGACACATATGACGGTCCATGCCTTTCCGCGAAGGGGGTTCCTGCCGCGCAATGCCGGCTTGACCGTCGAGATCTTTCGCAGGCTCGCCAGGTTTCGCGAAGGCTATGACGAGGCAATCCTCCAGGAGCTGGCCGAAATGCTGCGCCGGCATATGGAGGAAGACGAAGCCGACCAGATCATGTCCGACGCGCTGGCCCTGGACAACGAAATCCGCTTCCGCCTACCTTGCGGCCTCGCCGTCCAGGATCCGGGTGAAAGCCATGCTGGCGCCGGTGAGGAAGCGCTCGTTACCTTGATCGGGCACGCCGAGGACGGAGACGCCATCATGGCGGTCGCCATGGCCGAGCGGCTCGGAGTCGAGAACCATCTTGTGTTGCTTGAACTTGCGTCGGCGCTGGCACGCAGCCTGAAGCGGGGAGGCATAGAGATCGAATGGGGAAGCGCACGGGCCGCGATGCGAATGGCGGCGTGCGACGGCCCAGCCCGGCCCGGCATCTGCCGTTGAAGCGAGCGGCCTTGCTCGCAGGCGGCGGGATCGTGCTCGCCGCCGCGTCCGGCCTTGCCTCCTTCGCCGCCACGGCGGAGCAATCCACAAGCCCGTCCGACGCGATCTTCGTAGCGCAGATCGTCGTGCTCTTGATCGTCGGGCGGGCGCTCGGGGAATTGATGCAGCGCGTCGGACAACCGGCGATCGTCGGGCAGCTGCTCGCCGGAATTCTGGTCGGCGCCTCGGTGCTGGGCGCGATCTGGCCGCATGCCGAGAGTGCCTTGTTTCCCCGCGACCAGGCTCAACACAGCATGATCGAGGGTGTCGCCCAGCTCGGCGTGCTGATGCTGCTTCTGCTGACGGGCATGGAGACCGATCTCGAGCTCGTCTCGAAGGTGAAGCGCGCGGCGGCAAGCGTCTCGCTCACGGGAATAGCCGTCCCCTTCCTGTGCGGCTTCCTCATGGGCGAGTTCCTGTTGCCCGATAGTCTCCTGCCTTCGCCCGAGCGCAGATTGGTGACGGCGCTGTTTCTCGGAACGGCCTTGTCGATCTCCTCGATCAAGATCGTCGCCTTGGTGGTGCGCGAGATGAATTTCATGCGCCGCGATCTCGGCCAGGTGATCATCGCTTCGGCCATCATCGACGATTCGCTGGGCTGGGTCGTCATAGCGATCACTTTCAGCCTGGCCACGCAAGGCTCGATCGATGCGGCCTCGCTGGTCAGGAGCGTCGGCGGCACGGTGATATTTCTCGTCGCCAGCCTAACCATCGGCCGGCCGATCGTGCACGCTCTCATCCGCTGGGCGAACGACAATCTCAGGAGCGAGCTGCCGGTGATCACCGTGATCCTGGCGATCATGGGTGTCATGGCGCTGACGACTCATCTGATCGGCGTGCACACCGTGCTCGGCGCGTTCGTCGCCGGCGTGCTGATCGGGGAATCGCCCATCCTGACCCGCCATATCGAGGATCAGCTGCGCGGGCTGATCACGGCCTTGTTCATGCCGATCTTCTTCGCGCTCGCCGGCCTCAACACCGATCTCACCATCCTGAAGGATCCCCACCTTCTGCTGGTGACGCTGGGCCTCATCGCCATCGCCAGCATCGGCAAGTTCGGCGGCGCCTTCCTGGGGGGCGAGCTCGGCGGGCTGACGCGGCGCGAATCGCTGGCGCTCGGCATCGCCATGAATGCGCGCGGCTCGACCGAGGTGATCATCGCCTCCATCGGCCTGTCGATCGGCGCGCTGAACGCCGACCTGTATACGATGATCGTGACGATGGCGGTGGTGACCACCATGGCGATGCCTCCGGCCTTGCGCTGGGCGCTCGCCCGCCTACCGATCCGGGAGGCCGAGAAGCAAAGGCTGGAGCACGAGGAATTCGAGGCGAATGGCTTCGTCGCCAATATCGAGCGCATCTTGCTCACGGTCGACGACAGCGCCAGCGGGCAGCTCGCCGCACGGCTCGCCGGCCTCATCGCCGGGCCGCGCGGCCTGCCCATGACGACCTTGCACGTCGAGAGGCGGGCTGCCACGGAAGTGCAGCTCCAGGCGGCATCGGCGAGCCCGGACCTCTCGCCCGCGGCGACGGTCGCCGCGAGAGGCACTTCTCCTCCGCCGGATCAGGCCGTCGCCAGCGAGGCGCGTAAGGGTTACGGCCTCTTGATGGCCGGGCTGCAGCCGGCAAAGGCCGAAGCCGGCGGCTTTCATGCCAAGATCGTCGACGTTGCCCGCAGCTTCGATGGGGCCATCGGGGTCGTCGTGGCGCGTGGCCCCTTGCATGAGCGCCCGATGCGCTCGCGGTTGAGCGTCCTCGTCCCCGTCAACGGAACCAATGCATCGCGCCGCGCCGCTGAATTCGCTTTCGCGCTGGCCAGGATCGAAAATTCGACGACGACCGTGGTCTATGTGGCGCCGGCCACGGGCAGTCCGGGCGAAAGCGTCCGGCTCGGCCGCTCGCTGCTTTCGCGCCGCCACGAGGATGCGATCTTGAAGGATATCGCGGGCCTCGCGGATCAGTATGGTGTGACCATCAGAACCGTGGTGCGCGTGGCCGATGCGGCCGACACCGCCATATTGCGCCAGGCGCGCCGCGCCGGCCAAACGCTCATCGTGCTCGGCGTGACGAAGCGACCGAGCGATACGCTGATCTTCGGCTCGCTCGCCAATGCGCTGCTCGAGCACGCCGAGCCTTCCCTCGTCTTCCTGGCGAGCTGAAGCGAAACGCCGGGATGGCCGCCATGACCGCAACGCCAGCGCAGCTTCCGCCCGAGCCGCTCATTGTCGCGATCGCCGCGTCGGGCGCGAACCTCGAGGACTTGTCGGCCGTGCTCGCCGCCATTCCGATCGATGCGGGCCTGGCGATCATCGTCGCGCGACGGGCCGAGACAGGCGGCGGGCTGCAGCCCGAGGATATCGCGCCGCTCACAGCTTTGCCGGTGACGCCGATCGTCGACGGCGTGCCGCTCTTGCCCGGCCATCTCTATGTGATGCCGGCACGTGGGCTCGCCCGAATCGAGGACGGACGTCTCATTCTGCGTTCGCCGCGCAAGGCGCCGGGGGGCCGAACCCCGGCCGATGCCGTCTTTCATGTTCTGGCCCGCGATGTGGGGCCGCGCTCCGTCGGCGTCTTGCTCGCCGGCGACGGGTCGGACGGTGCGCTCGGGCTCATGGCGATCGCCGCAGCGGGCGGAGTGACCATGGCGCAAGCGATCGAAGCGGGTCGGGGTGAGCCGGCCGCCGGCCATGATACGGGCTGCGGCCTTGCCGATCGGCTGCTCGCACCGCGGGAAATCGGCCGCGAGCTCCTCGACTATGCGCGGTTTCGAGCCATGGCCGAAGCGGATGACGGCCCGGCCCGCAGGCGGAGGGGCATCAAGGAACGCCTCGCGGAATTCAGCCTCGTCCTGCGTCGGCAATCCGGCCTCGACTTCGCTCTTGCCCGGATGCCGAGAGCCGAGCGCCGCATCGAGCGTCGCATGGGCGTGTTGCGCCTCGCATCCGTCGATGCCTATGCCGAGCGGCTTTCCGGCGACGCAGGGGAGGCCCACGCGCTGTGCCGTGAGCTCTACGCGGATCGCGCCACGCAGCATCTCGAGGAGGAATTGAGGCACGCCTGCCAAGGCCTCGAGGGGGCGGGCGGGCGCGCCCAAGATGGCGCGGCCACCGGAATCGCCGGCCAATCGGACGATGTCGCGGCGCGCCAGAAGGCCGAGGCAGCTCTCGCCGAAAGCGAGCGCAACTTCCGCCTCTTATTCGAGCAGGCCGCGGTGGGCATCGAGCAGGCCGCTCTCGACGGGAAGGTCACGGGCGTGAATGACCGGCTTTGCGCCATGCTGGGCTATTCGCGCGAGGAATTGCTGACGAAGACCTTCGTCGACATCACCGACCCGGCCGACCTGCCGCGCGAGCGACGCCGCCACAAACGGCTTTATTCCGGGAAGGTCGACAGCTACGTCTTCGAGAAGCGCTATGTGAGGCGCAATGGCACACGCCTATGGGCGCGCGTTACCTGCTCGCTCGCCAGGGACCGAGCCGGCGAGGTCCTCTACCGCATCTCGTTCATCGAAGATGTTTCCGAAAGGCGGCGGGCCCAGCAGGAGTTGCGCGAGAGCGAAGCCCGCTATCGCGCCACTTTCGATCAGGCGGCCATCGGCATCGCCCATGTCGGGCTCGACGGCAGATGGTTGGCCGTCAACGACCGGCTTTACGCCATCACAGGCTACACGCGCGACGAAATGCTGAGCAGCCGCTTCCAGGACATCACCCATCCCGACGATCTCGACAATAATCTCGCCGGCGTGGCCGCGCTCGTGCGGGGCGACCGCGAGATCCTGGCCCTGGAGAAGCGCTATCTGCGCAAGGACGGCGCGGTCGTCTGGGTCAGCCTGACCTCTGCGGTGGTGCGCAACGACGACGGCGCGCCCGCCTACCTCATCTCCGTCATCGAGGACATCACCGAGGATCGGCGCGCCGCGCTCACCGATGCGCGGCTCGCCGCAATCGTGCGCAGCTCGCAGGATGCCATCTTCAGCTTCGATCACGACGACATCATCGGCAGCTGGAACAGCGGTGCCGAGCAGCTGTTCGGCTATCGGTCCGACGAGATCATCGGCAAGAGCCATGCGATTCTGGTGCCCCCGCACAAATTGCAGGAGGCACGCGACGCCCTCGCCAGGCTGGCGGCCGGCGAAACCGTCATCTCCATCGAGAGCGAGCGCATGCGCAAGGACGGAACGGTGTTTCCTTGCGTAGTGACCAAAAGCCAGATCCATGCCTCGAGCGGCAAATTGCTTGGATTTTCCTCCATCGTCCGCGACATCACCGAGCGCCGGCGATGGGAAGAGCAACAGAGGTTGATGGCGCGCGAGCTCGTGCATCGCGTCAAGAATTCCTTTGCGGTCATCCAGTCGATCGTGCGCCAGACCCAGCGCTCGACGCCCGACCCGGAGGCCTTCGCGTCGGCCTTCAGCGGGCGCCTGGCCGCCATGGCGGCTTCGCATGATCTGTTGACCGATCGGCATTGGGAGGGGGCGAGCTTGCGCGACCTCGTTTCGAGCCAGCTCGCGGCCTTCGCGGCGGGAGGGGAGAAGCGGGTGCGTGCGGAAGGCCCCGACGTGACGCTCGACACGTCGCTCGCAGTGCCGCTTGGCCTGGCTTTGCATGAGCTCGCCACCAACGCCACGAAATATGGGTCGCTGTCGAAGCCGGGCGGCAAGGTCGAGGTCTCCTGGACGGTGAGCCGCGCCGGCAAGGCGGAGCACTTGTCCCTCGTCTGGCGCGAGAGCGGCGGCCCCCGCGTGGCGGCGCCAAAGCGCCGCGGGTTCGGCACGAGCCAGATCGAGCGCGGTCTGCCGGATGCGACCATTGAGCGACGCTTCGAGCCTGAGGGCCTCGTCTGCCGCATCGATTTGCCGACGAGCGGGGTTCGGGCGGAGACGGACTGAGCATCGCGCCGGGATTTGCTCCCGCGCCGAGATGGACTATCCCCTGGGACGGCAGCTCGCCGCCGGAACCGCGCTCATGAAGCCCAGCCAGCCCTTCCCGAAGCCGCTGCCGCGAATCTCGCCGAATACCTACGAATTCGAGACCCTTCCCCTGATCGAGCCGGCGGGTTTCCGGGAATATGATGCGCGCTGGCTGTTCGAGAAGGAGATCAACCTGATGGGCGTCGAGGCGCTCGGCATGGGCCTCGGCACGCTGATCCACGAGATGGGGGTCAGGCCCGAAATCGTGACCGGGCACGACTTCCGGGCCTATTCGTCTTCGATCAAATACGCGCTCATCTGCGGCATGATGGCGGCCGGGCTGAAGGTGAAGGATGTCGGGCTGTCGCTGTCGCCGATGGCCTATTTCGCGCAATTCGCGCTCGATTGCCCCTGCGTCGCGATGGTGACGGCCTCTCATAACGACAATGGCTGGACCGGCGTGAAGATGGGGGCGGACCGGCCGCTCACCTTCGGCCCGCAGGAGATGGGCCGGTTGAAGGACATCGTGCTCGGCGCAAGGTTCGACATGCGGGGCGGGGGCTCCTACGAGCTCGTGCCGGATTTTCGCGAAGCCTATCTCGCCGATCTCGCGCGGCGCCCGAAGCTCAAGCGCAAGCTCAAGGTCGTCTTGGCCTGCGGCAACGGCACGGCCGGCGCCTTCGCGCCGCGAGCCTTCGAGGCGATCGGCTGCGAGGTCATCGAGATGGATACGACGCTCGACCACTTCTTCCCAAATTACAATCCCAATCCCGAGGATCTGAGGATGCTGCACGCTCTCGCCGACAGGGTGCGTGCCGCGAAAGCCGATATCGGCCTCGGCTTCGACGGGGACGGCGACCGTTGCGGCGTCGTCGATGAGGAAGGCAAGGAGATCTTCGCCGACAAGATCGGCGTGATGCTGGCTCGTGACCTCTCGAAGCTCCATCCGAACGCGACCTTCGTCGTAGACGTGAAGTCGACGGGGCTGTTCGCCACGGATCCCGAGCTCAAATCGCGCGGCGTCAAAACCGATTACTGGAAGACCGGACATTCCCACATCAAGCGCCGGGTGAGCGAGTTGAAGGCGCTCGCCGGCTTCGAGAAATCAGGCCATTTCTTTTTCAACGCACCCGTCGGCCGCGGCTATGACGACGGCATCCTCACGGGAATCCATATCGTCGAGATGCTCGACCGCAATCCTTTGAAATCGATGGCCGATCTCTATTTCGCCTTACCCAAGACCTGGGGCACGCCGACCATGTCGCCTTATTGCCCAGACAAGGTCAAATATCAGGTCGTCGAGCGCGTCCTCAAGCGTTTCGAGGCGATGCGGCGCAAAGGCGAGAAGATCGCCGGCGAAATGATCCGCGACCTCATCACCGTCAACGGCGTCCGCGTGACGGCGGAAGACGGCACCTGGGGCCTGGTGCGGGCCTCGTCGAACAAGCCTGAGCTCGTCGTGGTGGTCGAGAGCCCGGTTTCGCAAGTCCGCATGCGCGAGATGTTCGCCGCGGTCGATGGCGTGCTGCGCGAGAATCGCGAAGTCGGAAAATACAATCAGAGCATTTGAGCGGCAGGCTCGTCCTGCATCTGCGGAGGCGGCTCGATATAGCGGCGCCAGATGGCTTTCTCGCCAAGCGTCGCCACGAGCTCTGCATGGCGCGCACGCTCTTCGCCCGTGAGCCGCGAATCGAGCCCGAGCGGCCGCTGCGCCGCCGGCAAACCGGCAGCTTGCGACGAGGTCCCGGCCGCAAAGCCCGCGCTCTCGAGGGCAAGACCGGTCTGCCTGCCTCCGGTCAGCTCGACATAGACCTCGGCCAGGAGCTCGGCATCGAGCAAGGCGCTGTGCTTGGTGCGGCTGGAGTTGTCGATGCCGTAGCGGGCGCAGAGGGCATCGAGGCTGTTTTGGGTGCCGGGATGCTTGCGCCTCGCGAGAGCCAGCGTGTCGACGACGCGATCGAAGCGCAGGGCCTCGTGCCCGGTGCGCTTGAGCTCGGCATTGAGGAAGCCGATATCGAAGCTCGCATTATGGATGATGAGGGTGGCGTCGCCCACGAAGGCCAGGAACTCCTCCACGCGTTCGGAAAAGCGCGGCTTATCGGCCAGGAAGGCATCGCTCAGGCCATGCACCTTCTCGGCCTCCGGCGACATCTGACGTTCGGGGTTGAGGTAGATGTGGAAGCTGTTGCGGGTCGGGAAGCGGTTGAGGAGCTCGATGCCGGCGATCTCCACGACCCGGTCCCCGCTCGCCGGATCGAGGCCTGTGGTCTCGGTGTCGAGAACGATTTCACGCATGGTCTTGCTCGTTAACGATAGCGGAGGGGCCGCCACCATAGGCTGTTTGCCTGGAGGCGTGTCGCTGCCGCGATGCCGGTCCCCAGATTTCGCAAGGCTCCGCCTTAACCTGCCTGCCGGGTCGAGCGCCCCGCCAGGGCCCGGATGACGGCCTCGACCTGACGGCGCGCCATGGCATGGCTATGCGATGTGTCGATCACGAAATGGGCGCGCCGGCGTTTGTCCTCATCGGGCATTTGGCGTTGCAAGATGGCGTCGAGCCGTTCCTCGGTCATGCCGGGACGCGCCAGGACGCGCTGGCGCTGGAGCGCGGATGGGGCGCTGACCACGAGCACGGCGTCGCAGCGCGACTCTCCTTCCGTCTCGAGCAGCAAGGGAACGTCGAGGACCGCGAGCCGCGCGCCGCGCGCGGCTGCCTCGCGCAAGAAGCCGCGCTCGGCCGAGCGCACCAAAGGATGCACGATGGCCTCGAGAGATCGGATCGCCGATCGATGGGCGAACACTGCCGTCGCCAGGCGATCGCGATCGACCGTGCCGTCGCGCACCGTCCCGGGGAAGGCTTTCTCGATCAAGGGGGCGGCCTCGGCGCTATAAAGGCGGGCGACGGCGCGGTCAGCGTCGAATACCGGCACGCCCATGCGCCGGAAATGCTGGGCAGCCGTGGTCTTGCCCATTCCGATCGAGCCGGTCAGTCCCAGGATGAAGGGGATGGCGCGCATCGCTCGATCGCGATCAGACGGGGCTTGCCGCGATATCGGCCGCGACATGGCGGTAGAGCGCCGGCGTGACGCGCGGACGTTGCCCGAACCAGTGCTCGAAGCCCGGCGCGGCTTGGTGCAACAACATGCCGAGCCCGCCGACAGTGGCGTGCCCTAGCAACCGCGCCTGGCGCGAGAGCTCGGTCTCGAGCGGCACATAGACGATATCGGCGACGAGGGCGCGAGACTTGAGGCGGCCGAGGTCAAACTCATGGCCGGGCTGGCCGGCCATGCCGAGCTGCGTCGTGTTGACGAGAAGATCGGTCTCCGGCAGCGCCTGGTCGAGCCGGTCGAGAGCCATGGCTTCGACCAAGCGGGGCTGGCCGGCGGCGAGAGCTGCGGCGCGCTCCAACGAGCGGTTGGCGATGATCACCCGCTCGATGCCGCAGATCATGAGCGCCGTCAGGACGGCCCGTGCCGAGCCGCCCGCGCCGAGCACCAGCGCGGTTGTCGTGCTGCTTCGCCATTTGGGGGCTTCCTGGTCGAGATTGGCGATGAATCCGTGCACGTCGGTATTGTCCCCATGCAGCCTTCCGTCTTCCGACAGCCAGATCGTGTTCACCGCCTCGAGAGCGCAAGCGAGCTCCGTCGCCTCGTCGACAAGGCGAAAGGCTGCTTCCTTGTGAGGCAAGGTGACGTTGCAGCCGCGATAGCCATGCTGGCCAAGCCCTCGGATGAAGGCCGCGAGCCGGTCCGCCGTCACGTGCTCGCGGCCATAGGCGCCCTCGATCTTGAGCTCGGCGAGCCAAAAGCCATGCACCAAGGGCGACCTCGAATGCGATACCGGGTCACCGATGACGCAAGCGCGTTTCATGGGCGGGCCTCGGCAAGGCTCGGTCGCCTTCGGGCAAAGCAGGCTCCCGGCGGGATGCGAGGCATGGGACCGACGCGACGAGGCAAGCAGTGGGACGGCAACAAGCTTTCCATTCTGGTGGCGTGGTTCCGGGAAGGAGAGGGGGTGACGTGCCTTGCCACATTAACGCCGCGCGGACATGGGGTCGATGCCGATCGTGAGCTGGCTCATGGCCGGATGAGGGAGGCCGACCGCAAATAACCGAGGACGCCGCCCAAGGGCAGGCCGAGGATAGCCGCGTGATCGGCGTCGACTTGGTCGAAGAGCAGCCGGCCCACACCCTCGATCTGATAGGCCCCAACGCTCGCCAGGGCCTGGTCGCCGACGATATCGAGATAGGAGCGTATCTCGTCCTGCGAGAGGTCGCGCATATGCATCTCGGCAATCTCGAGACCCTCGTAGAGAAGCAGGCCTCCCCTTGCGATGGCGCAAGCGCTGATCAGCTGATGGCTGCGTCCCGAGAGCCGCGCGAGCCGCGACGCGGCCTCGTTGCGATCGGCCGCCTTCGCCCAGCAGCGATCCTCGAATGCGAGCACCTGATCCGCGCCGAGCACGAAACGTCGCGGCGCCTGGAGCGAGACGCTGCGAGCCTTCTCGCCCGCGAGGCGCCGGGCCACGAGGGCGGGAAGCGCCCCCCTGGCGGTCTCCTCGGCCTCGAGCCCGCGCTCGTCGAGATCGGCTGGCCTAAGCTCGGCTTCGATGCCGCAGCCGGACAGCAGAGCTTGCCGCGCTACGCTGCGCGAGGCCAGGATCAACGGCTCTTCGCCGGCCCAAGCTCGGCCGGAGCCAGCCTTCCTCATTCGACGATGAACTTCATGCGATGGGCGCGGTAAAGGTCGATGACGGTCGCCGCCGTCTCCTCGATCGAGCGGCGGGTCACATCGATGACGGGCCAGGAATGGCGCGCGCAAAGCCGGCGCGAGGCGGCGATCTCCTCGGCGACCGAGTCCCGATCCACATAGGAGGTATCGTTCGCCGCATTGAGCGACAGCAGCCGGTTCTGCCTGATCTGCACGATGCGCTCGGGCGTGGCGACGAGGCCGACGACCAGAGCCCGCTTGGCATTCTCGATGCCCGTTGGAGGAGGGATGCCCGGGACCAGAGGCACATTCGCGGTCTTGATGCCGCGGTTGGCGAGATAGATGCTGGTGGGTGTCTTCGAGGTGCGGCTGACCCCGACGAGGATGACGTCGGCCGAATCGAAATCCTGCGGCAATTGCCCGTCATCATGCATCATCGTGTAGTTCAACGCATCGATGCGCTTGAAATAATCCGCATTCAGCACGTGCTGGGCACCGGCGCGCGGCGTGGTCTCGGTGCCAAGATAGGCGCCGAATAGATCGGAGACGGGCTTGAGCACCGAGAGCGAAGGGCAGCCCATGGCGCGGCATTCCTCCTCGAGCTCGCCCGAGATCTCCGCATCGACGAGGGTGTAGAGCACGATGCCGGGCTCACGCTCGATCTCGCCGATCACCCGGCCCAGTTGATCGCGTGTGCGCACCAGCGGATAGACATGCTCGATGGCCGAGACGCCGGGATAGAGCGCGGAAGCCGCCCGGCTTGCCGCGATCAGCGTCTCCCCGGTCGCATCCGATACGAGATGCAGATGGAAATAGCTGCGGCTCATGCGGGCGGACGCCTGACGGCATCATAGGCCCACAAGCTGTGAATCACTGTGGATGGGCGCGAGCAAAAAACCAGCATGCGTCCTTCCCTTGCATGGCCGGGGAAACTCTTCAACAGGATCGTTTTCGAGGATGCTGTTCCCCGGCGCCGGCGAGTCCGGGTATGAAATCGGCAAGCTGTGAGCTCGCTGTCGACAACCCGGTTGGTATTTGAACCAAGGATATGAAAAGGCCTTGCTTTACCGCTTGGCGGTGGCGGTATGCTGGGGCCAAGGAGTGACCTGCCGATAGTCGCGAGCGGTGGAAAAAGCGTGCACGGAATTGCTCACCGATTCTCACTGCCCAATAACAAAATAAGTAAGAAAGAATCATAATTTGATTCTTGAAGGGGCTTGGCGCATTCACCTCGCCATGTCTTCCGCAAACCTCTCCTCTCCTGGCCCGGCTTCCCGAAACCTG
>JBIOEK010000013.1:0-19293 GCA_044445925.1 Hyphomicrobiales bacterium | reverse complement strand
GCTTTGGGGAAGCGCGGCCGATGAGCTCGGAGGAACGCAGGATCACACAGCGATCGTGAAATTCCTGGAGCGGCATCGGGAAGGGGAGGCCTCTCTCTCGCCCGTCGAGGCCGAGGGCAAGAGATGAGCCGCGACCTTCCCGAGCCCTTCGAGCTCTATGCCATTCGCTATGCCTGCCTCGAGGGGCGACGTGCCCATGAGGTGTTCATCGGCGGGGACCCCCATGAGGGCCCATTCGACATGGATTATTTCGTCTGGGCGGCGGTCGGCCCTCATCGCAGCTTCGTGATCGATACCGGCTTCAACGAGGCGGCAGCGCTAAGGCGCAAGCGGCACTTCCTGCGCCACCCTTCCGAGGCCTTGGCCTCGATCGGTATCGACCCCAAGACCGCGACCGATGTCGTGATCACGCATCTGCATTACGACCATGTCGGCAATTTCGACCGTTTTCCCGCGGCGGTCTTCCACCTGCAGGATCGGGAGATGGCCTTCGCGACCGGCCGCCATATGTGCCATCCGATGCTGAATGCGCCCTTCGACGTCGAGGACGTGGTCGGCATGGTCCGAGAGGTCTATCGGGGCCGCGTCCGCTTCCATGACGGCGACGCCGAGCTCGCGCCGGGCCTCAGCCTGCATGCGGTCGGGGGGCATTCCGCAGGCCTGCAGGTGGTGCGCGTGCTCACGCGTCGCGGCTATGTGGTGGTCGCCTCGGATGCGAGCCATTTCTACGCCCATATGGAACAGGAAAGATGCTTTCCCATCACCCTCGATCTCGGTGCCGTCCTCGAAGGCTATCGCAAGCTCGGCGAGCTCGCGGCCTCGCCCGCTCATGTCATCCCGGGCCACGATCCCCTGGTCATGCGGCGCTATCCGGCTCCGAGCGACGACCTGCGCGGCGCGGTCGTGCGGCTCGATTAGCGGCCGCACCTTGCTTGGTTGAGCACCCTCGGCAAGCCTTGGTCCCAAGCTGACTTATCGCGGTAAGTCGCCTTCGGCCTGGAGGCTGGTTCCTCAAAAGGTCAGCTCGGAGATGGTGGCCCGATTTTCCGCCGCGGGCCAGGCACGGGCGACGATCCGCTCTTGGTTGAAGACGAATGGGATCGCGCGGCCGGCTTCGTCCTTGGACAGGCGCAAGGTCGAGGTCGAGTCGCGCGGAACCCCTGGCGTGACGTCGCTCGGCTGACGCCCGTCGACGAGCACCACGTCGCGCGGGATGCCGAGATAGCCGCGCGGGCGGGACAGATCGAGGACCGCGCTCGCCTCGGCATCGCCCTTGGCGAGCGGCTGCGCCGGTCTCAAATGGACGATCCCCGAGGAGCGCGGGAAGGCCGACGAATAGGTGTGGGTCGTGGGATAGCCTTCTGCCGCGAGCACGAACTCAAGCGGCCAATCGGGCCCGACCTCGGCTGCCCCCCAGCGCCCATCGGCCTCGGTGACGCGGCGATGCAAAGGGCCGCCCATGCGCTCGCCTGTTTCGGGCGCCACGCGGTAGATCTCGACCGAGGCGCCCGCGACCGGCCGGTTCGTGGGAACATTGCCGGGCACACCGGTGACCAGCCCGTCGAGCGTGACACGGGCCTCGGGGACGATGCCGACGCGCTCGGGCTCTCGGCCGGCGATAAAGCGGAAGATCTCGCGGAAGGCGCGCGGATGGAAGGCGGTTTCGCGATGGTCGAGCTCCTCGAGCTCGATATTCGTCGCACCGCGCAAGGTCGGCCCCTCGAAATTGACATGGGTCGGCACGCCCGGCTTGCCGACAAAACGGCCATCGGGCTGAGCGTATTTGTCGTTGCCGTTGCTTCTGATCGTGAGAAAGGCGGTGCCGTCGGCCACATCGGTCTCCCCGCCGTTCAAGCGCTTCAGGAACGGCCCGCGTCCATTGAACACACTGCCGGGATTTGCCTCCCAGTCGAAGACGCCATGATTGGGAACGCCGCAGTACACCGCATGGCTGACATTCCTGGCGCCGCTCGTCGCGAGGTAGCTGCGCATCGGATAGGATGCCTCTTCGCCTCTTTGCGAGCGCTCCGCCGCTAATGCTCACTCCCGGCGAAGTTGAGGGCAGGCAGCCCCATCACACCAGCTTTCGGAAGCTTTCGACGAAGCGGTCGACGTCTTCCTCGTCGTTGTAGACATGCGGGCTGATGCGCAGCCGGCCGAGGCGCTGCGCCACATGGACGTTGTCCGCCGCCAGGCGCTCGATGAGGCCCGCGGGCAAGCCGTTCGGGAAGCTCACGCTGAGGATATGGGGCGCCCGCAGAGCGGCGTCGGGGAGCTTCACGCCGCGATCGCCGAGGCCTTCGGCGATGCGGGAGGTGAGCATGGCGAGCCGCGCCACCACGGCGTCCGAGCCCCATTGCGCCATCATCTCCATTCCGATCGAGGCCATTTCGAGCGAAACGAAATGATCGCGCTCGCCCATGTCGAAGCGCCGCGCGCCGGAGACGTAGCCGATGTCGCTGAGATAGGTCGCAGCCGTCGCGGCGACGGCGCGCCGGCCGAAGCTCGTCTGTTCCAGCGGCACGCCGTCCTGGTGGCGCTTGGCGACGAACAGGAAGGCACGCCCGTAAGGACCAAGTACCCATTTATAGGTCGGGAACACCAGAAAGTCCGGATCGAGCGCCTGCACATCGATCTTCATCACGCCGGCCGCATGGGTCGCATCGACGAGGAGCGCCGCGCCCCGCGCCCGCAAGGCGAAGGCCACGCCTTCGAGATCGACCGCCCCGCCATCGGACCAGTGGATGCTGGAGATCGAGGCGAGTGCGACAGGCGGCGCCCCCGACCGCTCGATCGCGGCGAGCAAGGCCTGCGTCCAGTCTCCGTCCTGCGGCCGCCGCACCACCTCGACGGCAAAGCCGCCTTCCGGCGCCCGCGTCATCCATTCGAGCACTGGCGAGGAATGGTCGTCCTCCAGCAGCAGCACGCGCGAGCCGGCAGGAACGCTGAGCAGCTTCCCGGCGGTGGCGACGCCATAGCTCACCGAGGGGATCAGCGCCACGTCGTCTCGATCGGCGTTGATCAACTTCGCAGCGGCCGAGCGCGCCCGCTCGTGTTGCCTCGCCGGAAACTCGGCGTCCATCGTCCAAGGCCGGCCCTTGCGCTCGACCCCGATGCGGCCGGCTTCCTGCGTCGCGAGGGGCAACGGGCTCCAAGCCGCCGCGTTGAGATAACAGACCTCGCGCGGCATATCGAACAGCGCGCGTTGCGACTCCAGCATGGGCGTCGTCCTCGCCCTTGATGCCGGGCGTGCTTGTTGATCGGTGTCGGCAGGCATGAACGGCAGCCTAGCTGGTGATCGGGCGGGCGGCAAATTCGCAACTGCGGATCCGCCGCTCCGCGCCTTAGGCGAGGCGCTTGGGCGGGGTTTGATGCCGTCGATGTATTGCCGAAGGTTCTAGCCCTCGGTTCCAGTCCTCGGCTTGATCGAATTGAATTGACGACCTATGAAAAGGGTTGGCTGAAGGAGAATCTGATGGCCCTCACGAAATTCATCAAGATTGTAGCATTGGTCTCTATGGTGTTTGCGCTCCCATCCATGACTTGCCTGGATGCCGTGGCGCAGACTCAACCGCAAGGCATGACGGTGGGATCGCCGCCAGCCTCCGCACCAATGCCTGCATCCCCGCGACCGGCAAAGCCCAAGAGCGCGAAGGCCAAGCGCGCAGAATGCAATGCGCAAGCCAAGGAAAAAGGCCTGAAGGGTGGCGAGCTCAAGACGTTCGTCAGCACCTGCCTGAAGGGTTGATGTCGACCCTTCAGGCGGTAGGGCGTTTTTGACGAAGCCCATCTCCACGAGGCGGGGGCGTCCAGCCCGCCGCGGCAAATGCGACACATCGCATGAATTCGAGCTCCGGTCCGGTTCAGGCGGACTGGGCGTTGCCCTGCCGGGAAGCTGGCTCGGCCGGGTCCGCGCGAGCCGGCAAAGCGTGCGAGGAGCGCACCGCTTCGGCTTCATCCCATAGTCCAAGCTGCTCGAGCGATTGCGCATAGGCTTTCGCGGAATCGCAAGTCCACGGATGCGCCCGACCCAACATCTCCTCATGCACCGAAAGCGCAGATTCGGCATTGCGCCGCGCCTCCTCGGAGTGCTTCGTTGCGAGCTGCAGCACGGCCAAATTACGCCGAATGCGAGCCGTCACCGGATGGCGGCCTCCGTAGCTCAGCTCGCAGGTTCCGATCGCCTCGCGATATAACGGCTCTGCCTCCTCGTATCGGCACTGGTCTCGCAAGAGATTGGCGAGATTATTGGACCACGTCGCAATGTCGGGATGCTTGGGTCCAAGGCTTCGCATCCCGCACTCGATCGCTTCGCGAAACAACGCCTCCGCCTCGACGAGCTGCCCATTGTCTCGCAGCAGGCTGGCGAGATTGTTCAAGCGCGCCAGGACCATCGGATGGTCTCGTCCGAAGCTCCGCTCGCCCGCTCCTATGGCCTCGCGAAGCAGCGCCTCGGCTTCTTCGGCACGGCCTGAACGCTGCAGCGAGAGCGCAAGATTATTGATGCGAACGGCCACGTCGGGATGGCCACGGCCCAATGTTCTTTCGCCGGACGTGATCGCTTCGCGTAATAGTTGCTCGGATTGCTCGGATTGGCCCATCTCGTGCAGAAGCCAGGCGAGGCTCGTCATCATTCGCGCGCGGCCCGGATCGTCACGGCCGAGCTTCTCTTCCTGCACGTCCAGCGCCTCGCGCAGGAGCAGCTCGGCCTCCTTGGGGCGCCCTACGGCGGAGAGAACGTTTGCGAGGTTGTTCTTGTATCGCGCCAGCTCGAGGCTGCTTGCCCCGAACATTGGCTCGCCGAATGAAATCGCATCGCGAAACAAGGCTTCCGCCAGCGGGAACATCGCGCGCCCATGCGCGTATTGCCCGATCCGATCGAAAAGAGTGGGCGCCC
This sequence comes from Hyphomicrobiales bacterium, assembly GCA_044445925.1. GTDB lineage: Bacteria > Pseudomonadota > Alphaproteobacteria > Rhizobiales > Beijerinckiaceae > GAS188. Next base: position 14,396 of record JBIOEK010000013.1, on the reverse strand, counting down.
CCGGCATATTCGACTTGAGTGTGCTCACATGCTCCCGGACCGCCATGGCGTGGGCGAGCAGCCGGCCGCAGCGGGGCCAGGTGGAGGGGTCCTCGTAAGCGCCGCCCGGGAAAGCTTCGGCCATCGTCGTGGTCGCCTGCTCGAGCGCCGCAGTGCCCTTGCCGAGTGCGGCAAGCCTCAGCCGCGCCGCCGCCTGCACCAGTCGGTGCAACGATACGCCCGGCATGTCTTCGTCCAGCGGGTCGCTGCGGACCAGCGATACGCCGGTCAGCGCCAGAAGCGCCTCGCCGCGGTCATCTTCCGGCAACAGCCGTTCCGGCAGCAGGTCGAGCGGAATGCGTTCGGGAGCCAAGAAGGCAAGTTGGCCCAGCACGGTGTCGGCTGCGGCGAATTCTTGGACGGCGTTCTCGATCGCTAGCAAAAATGTCGCAGCGACGCTCGCCGGGTAGGGCGCATCCTTCGGTGCCTTCGCCAGCAACTTGTCGATGCTCCTCGCGTAAGCGTCGAAGCTCGACATGGCAAGCCGCACATACGCCGCCGCATGATCCAGCGCCAGTGGCAGACAGCCGAGAATACGCGCAAGCCGGCGGGCTCCCGCTTCATCCTTTCGACCAGCTCGCATCTGCAGGAACGCAACAGCCTCCTCCTCATCCATGCTATCGACCGCCACCTCGTGGGCGCGGCCGTGCCAATCGGAACGGCGCGACGTGACGAGCACATGGGCGCCCCGCGCGGGCAAGAATTCGTCGATGTCGCTCTGATTATCGACGTTGTCGAAGACGAGGAGCAACGGACGTTCGGAGCGCTCGATCCGCGCCAGGGCCGCGCGCGCGACTTTCCCGAGCTCGGCCTCATTCTCCAATTTCGGGTCGAGCCGTGCGCCCAGCGCCGCAAGCCCGTTGACGATGTCCTGACGGCTTTGGCCATTTATCCACCAGACGCCGGGATAGTCCGGGGAAAGCATGTCGATGCAGGCCCGCGCGATCGACGTCTTTCCCATCCCGGCCAGCCCGCAAATCGCAACGACAACGAGCGCCGTGGAGCCGGCCTCGCCCCTTACCAGGCTTTCGACCTCGGCGAGGACGCGCCTGCGGCCCGTGAAGTTGGCATTTTTCCTCGGCATCGAGCCGCCGAAAACCGGGGGCTCGCGCCGAAGGCGCAACGGCTCGCCTTTGGCGGCCGCCAGGATGATCTTGCTGCGCTCCTCGGGGTCGGTGACACCTACGAGATCGCCGAATACGACATTCGCGAGAATGCCGCGGGGCATGCTCTCGTCGCAACGCAGCATGCAGATACGCCGCGCTCCCTGGCTTTCCGGGAGGCTTGCCAGGAAGCTGGTGAACTCCTTGCGGGTCCAATAGTTTTGGTCATAGGTCTCGGTGTGCACCAGCAATAAATGACGCGCCGAGACGAGCGCGTCATGGATGTCGCCGACGAAGTCCCCGCCGCGCGCGAAGTCGTAATCTTGAATTTTGACGCGATACCCCTCGCGCTCGAGCACGGTGGCAACCTCGGCTGCGATTTCGCCCACGCTTCCCCCGCGACTGATGAAGAAGTCGTAGGGGAATTCGGTTCCAGACGACATTGCAGGCCGCTCCAGGTTCGGCGTCCGCTGCTGAAAATAGCGCAAAGGCCCGGTGCCCACCATCGCCTATCACGCAGGCAGGGTCGCCGATGGCGTCGGCCGGCCCTTCGATCGCGCAACTCACGCCAAGGCGTGCTGCTTCACGATCTTGACCAGGTTGGCGAGCAGCGCGCTGCGGTCGGAGCGACGCCAATAGCAAGCGACCGTGACGTGGTCTGACGGGTCGATCGGCACATAGACGACGCCGGGGAAGGGCATCGTGTCCCAGGTCGAGTGGACCATATGCACACCGAAGCCTGCCGCCACGAGGCCGAGCCGCGTGAGGGTGTGGCTCGCCTCCTGCACGATGCGCGGCGAGAAGCCGGCCCGATGGCACAGCGCGATGATGCCGTCATAGACCGCCTTGTCGTTGATCTCGCGCGAGAACATGATCCACGGATCGTCGGCGAGCTCGATTAGGTCGATCCGGTTTCGCCGGGCCAGGCGATGAGCGTCGGGGAGCACGGCCACCAGAGGCTCGCGGACCAGCACCGCCCGGTCGTAGTCCCCCACGAGGCGCGCCGGCGGATGGGCGAAGACGAGATCCGTGGCGCCTTCGGCGAGCGTGCGCAACAGCGTCTCCGACGGCGACACGTTGTCGATGATGTTGAGCACGACGTCCGGGTAGCGGCGGTGGAACTCGGCGAGCGCGCCGGGGAGAGGGCCGAGAAGCGCGGCGCTGATCATTCCGAGGGTAAGCTTGCCCATCTTGCCTTCGGCTGCGCTGTGCGCCCGGTGCCGGGCGTTGTCGGCCTGCTTGAGCAGCTTCACCGCCTCCGACAGGAATGCCTCGCCCGCGAGCGTGAGGCGGACATTCTTGCGATCCCGGTCGAAGAGCCTGACCTCGAGCTCCTCCTCGAGCTGCTTGATGCGCCGGCTCACATGCGGCTGCGCGATCCGCAAGCGCTCGGCCGCCATGCCGAAATGCAGCGTCGCGGCCAAGGTGACGAAGGTCTTGAGCTGCTTGAAGTCCATGACGCACCGCTGCCCAAGGCACAAGGGGTGGCCGGTCCCGTCACCGCGATCGCGCCCGACCCGATCCGCTGTCGAGCCTAACGGCACCGCGACCGCATGTGAAGGAACACGCTCGAGCGCCGTCGCTGCCGCTCATTCCAGGAAGCGCACGCAGATCGGCGTGCCGGCTTCGGCCACGCTGCCGGTGGCGGTGAGCTTGCCGGTCGTCTCGTCGATGCGGAACATCACGATGTTGTGGCTGTCCTGGTTCGCGGCCGCGAGGAAGCGCCCATCCGGGCTGACCTCGAAATTGCGCGGGATCTTGCCGCGGGTGCTCTCATGGCCGACGGCGGTCATGCTCCCATCCGGGCCGAGCGCGTAGATGGCGATGCTGTCATGCCCGCGATTGGAGCCGTAGAGGAAGCAGCCGGATGGGTGGATCTGCACCTCCGCGCAGGTGCTGGGACCTGAGAAATCGGCCGGCAGTGTCGGCAGCGTTTGCAGCTCGGCGAGCGCGCCCGCCTCGGCATCGTAGAAATAGGCCGTCAGGGTCGAGTTCAGCTCGTTGATCAGATAGGCGAAACGTCCCGTCGGATGGAAGACGAGCTGGCGCGGACCGGCGCCGGGCGCCGTGGCGACGAAGGGCTGGCGCTGGTTCGGCGTGAGCCGTCCGGTCGCCGCCTCGAAGCGGTAGATGACGACCTGGTCGAGCCCGAGATCCGGCACGAAGACGAAGCGGTTCTGCCTGTCGATCTCGACCGCATGGGCATGCGGTCCGGCTTGGCGCTTCGGATCGAGGCTCGAACCCGAATGCTGCTTGAAGTCCGTCGCCTCGCCGAGCGCCCCGTCTTGCCCGATCGGCAGCACGCAGACGCTGCCGCTGGCGAAATTGGCGACCAGAAGGTTGCGCCCGGTGGCGTCGACCAGAAGATGGCACGGATCCGTGCCGCGGCTCGCCTTCATGTTGACGAAGGTCAAGGCCCCGCTCGCCTTGTCGATGCGGAAGGCGCTGACGGCGCCGCTCGCCGCCCCCTCGAACTCCTTGAACTCGTTGACGCAGAACAGGAAGCGCCTGGAGGGATCGAAGGCGAGGTAGGAGGCGTTGCGCACCCCGGCCGTGATGCCGGTGGGCGAGAGCGCGCCCGTCGACCTGTCGAGGCGGAAGGCGTGAATGCCCTTGCCCTGACCCTGAAGCACTTGCCCGGTCCCGAACAGGATGGGCTCGCTATAGGTTCCGACATAGACGAGGGGGAGATTGCTGGCCATTTTGCTGAATTCCCGTCATTCGACCGGAACGCCGAGATCCGCGCAGATGCCCTTGAGGTAGTTCATGGCAGCCACCGTCTCGGCCACGAATTCCTCGGTCGCGGTCGGGTTGCGGTAGACGCCGGGCGCCGTCGAGTTCGGGCCCCGCGAGGTGCCCGGCACGTCCTCGAGCTCGATCGACACGACGCCGTCATAGCCGACGTCCTTGAGCGCCTGGAACATCGCCAGCCAATCGATCTTGCCCATGCCGGGTCGCCAATGGACATTGGTCACGCCGTCATTGTCGGAGACGTGCAGGTGCTTGATGTGCTTGCCCAGGCGATAGACCGAGATGTTCGGGAAATCGCCGACCGGAAAGGTGTGGCTCGGGTCGAAATTGATGCCGACCGCTTTCGAGCCGATATGCTCGAGCAGGCGCAGCGCCCCGTCCGTATTGGCGAGATAGCGCGCCGGATGCGGCTCGATCGACATCATGACGTCCGCCGCCTCGCAGGCCTTGGCGCAAGCGCGAAGCGCCTCGACATAGTCGTCGAAATTCTGGTCCCAATCGAGGCCGCGCGGCACCTTGGCATGGAATTTCTGCACCAGCGGCTTGGTGGTGATGCGCGGGATCTCCTGCGCGTCGCGCATGGCGAAGGCGTGCGCGCCCACCATGTTGATGATCGGCGCTCCCAGCGCCGCGCCGACATCGACGGCGCGCTTCCAATGCTCGACAGCCGCCTCGCGCCTGGCCTTCTCGGGGCTCGAGAGATCGTGCGGCGTCGACACGAATTGCGACAAGGCGATGTCCTCCCCGCGCAGCTCGGCCTTCAGGCCGGCGACCTTTGCGGGCGTGTAGTAGTCGGTGAGGTAATCGCGGTTCCAGGCGATCAGCTCGATGGCCTTGAAGCCGAGACCCGCGATGCGGCGGATGGCGTCCTCATAGGGCGGGTCCCATTGGAATGGCCAGGACGAGGCTCCGAACTTCATAGGCTTCTCCTTTCGCGAGATTGGAAACTCCGCTCCCGGCGCATGGACGCCGAGGTTGCGGCATGTTGCCTTCTGAGCGGCGTGACGAGACGGGTGTTGCGGCCTGGCGCTTCATTCCGGATCGTCAGCCCGGGGCCCCGGCCGATCCCTTGCTTGGCCGGGTGCCGCCATGACGACAACCGTGTATCGAGCCTTGGAAGCACGCCGCTAGCCCTTCACCGCGCCGCCGAGCAGCCCCTGCACGATGAAGCGCTGCATCAGCAGGAAGAAGAACAGGACCGGAAGCGTGACGATCCCCGCCCCCGCCATCAGCAAATCCCAGCGGAAGGTGTATTCCTCCTGGAAGCTCGCCAGGCCGATGGGCAACGTGAAGAGCTCGTGCGTTTGCAGGAACACCAGGGCGAACAGGAATTCGTTCCAGCCGCGGATGAAGCCGAACATGGTCACGGCCGCGAGGCCGGGCCCGGCGAGCGGCAGGATCACCCGGTGGAAGGTCAGAAGCTGCGAGGCGCCGTCGATCGCCGCCGCCTCCTCGAGCTCCCTCGGGATGGCCTCGAAGAAGCCGCGCAGCATCCAGATGGTGAACGGCAAGGAAAACGACGTATAGGCGATGATCAAGGACAAATGCGTATCGACGAGACCCAGGCGCTGGATGATGATGAACAGCGGAATCACCAGGAGGATGTGCGGGAACATCTGCGTGACCAGCAGCAGGAGCCCATAGGCCCGCCGTCCCGGGAACTGGATGCGGGCGATCGCATAGGCCGCATACATCGAGATCACCACCGATATCCCGGTCGAGATGGAGGCGACCTTGAAGCTGTTCCAGAAATAGGCCGGAAAGCTCGTTCCCTCCCAGACGTTGCGATAATTCTCGAGCGTCCAGTTGACCGGCAGCATCGTCATGTTGCGGGCGAAAAGCTCGTTGGCGGGCTTCAGCGACGAGGAGGCCATCCAGAAGACCGGGAACAGGATCACGGTCACGGCCAGGAGAAGCAGCCCATAGACCACGAGCAGCGCAAATGCCTTGCGGTAGCTCGGCGCGAGGCCGGCCCGGATCTGCTGCGGGGAGCTGGTCATGGAGCTCCTCCTCATGTCGTTTGCGCCTGCGAGCGCTGCACGACGAGGAAGCCCAGGCTGATCACCAGGAGGCAGAGCAGCATCAAGAACGCGACGGCTGTCGCATAGCCCATCTCCAGGCCCCAGAACGCCTTGTCGTAGACGAGGGTCGGCAGGATCTTGGTGGCGTCCGCCGGGCCGCCGCCCGTGAGCAGGTAGACGATGTCGAAGGCCTGGAAGGTCCATAGCGAGGCGAGAAGCGTGATGACCAGGCTCGTCGGCCGGATGAAGGGAAAGGTCACGTAGCGAAAGCGCTGCCCCATGGTGGCGCCGTCGATCCTGGCGGCCTCGACGAGCTCGTTCGGCACGTTTTGCAGCGCGGCGAGCAGCGTGATGAACATCACCGGATAGAGCTTCCAGATCTGCACGAAGATCACGGCCGGCATGGCGAGGTTCTGATCGGACAGCCAGGTGATGGGGTGGCCGATCAGCCCGAACTTGGCGAGCAGGAAGTTGATGACGCCGAACTCGTCGCCGTAGAGCCATTTCCACAACAGCGCGGTGCAGACATCCGGCATCACCCAGGGAATGAGAAACAGGGCGCGGAAGAAGCCGCGGCCGTGGATGTTCATGTTCGTGAGCAGGGCGAGCGCCAGCCCCAGCAGATAGGCGCCGGCCACGGAGCCCGCCGTCCAGTAGACCGTCTTGGCGAGGCTCGACCAGAATTGGGGCTCGTCGAACAGGGCGCGCCGATAGTTCGCGGTGCCGACGAAGGCATTCGGATCGCCGCGCAGCATGTTCTGCCTCTGCAGGCTGACGATGATCCCCTCGACGATCGGGTAGAGGCTCAAGAGCGTGATCAGGACGAGCGAGGGAATGATCAGCATATAGGCGAAGCGGACCCGCCTTTGCAGAAACATCCGCTCGTGCTCCCGGCGCCGCCCTAGGAGGTGAAGACCTTCTTCATCGCCTCATGCGCGTCGAGCACCGCCTTCTCGGGGGTCTTCGTCCCGACCACGACCTCGTTGACCGGCGCCGCGAACATCTTCTCGCCGTCGATCACTCCCATCTCGGGCCGGCCATAGCCCGGATAGGCGAAGTCGGTCGAATAGGGCACGACCTTTTCCAGCGCCTCGGAGAGCAGCCGGTTGGACTTGACGCGCTCGGAGCCGATATCGGCCTTGAAGATCGGCCAATGCTGGCCCGGCACTGCCTTGTAGAGCCGCTCGAGACGGCCAGGCTGCACAAACCATTTGATGAAGGTCTTGGCCGCTTCCTTGCCGGGGCTGTATTTCCACACGAACATCGGATTGTAGAAGGCCGCCGTGAGCTTTCCGGACGGGCCGGCCGGACCCTCGAGCACCTCGAGGATGCCGGTCTTGTCGAACATCGCCGGGCTTTCCTTCATCAGCCGGCCGATGAGGCCCCCGGTACCGAGGCCGAAGGCGGCGCGGCCCTGCAGGTAGATCGTGTGCGGCTCGTCGGTGTTGTAGGAGGCGATGCCGGGCGGCGTCACCTTGTACTTGGTGGCCAGATCGGTCAGGAAGGTGAGCGCCTTGACGTTGGCGTCCTTGGCCGTCGTGCCGAAGATGAGATTCCCGTCCTTGTCGAGAATGCCCCCGCCGGCCTGGAACATGAAGGACATGTAGAAGTGCTGGGCGATGTGGAAATTTCCTGCCGGATAGACGACGCCGAAGACGCCGTTATTCGGGTCGTTCAAGGCGATGGCGGCGGCCAGGAACTCGTCCCAGTTGCGCGGCGGCTTGATGCCCTTGGCCTCGAGCAGATCCTTGCGATAATAGATCGGCCGAATGTCGATATTGTAGGGCACGCCCCAATAATGATCCTTCCAGAGGAATTTCTTATAGGCATATTCATTGAAGATATCGGCGAGGAGGCCGTTCTTCTTCCAGATGTCGATGATATCGTCCAGCGGCTCCATCTGGTCGGCGGCGGCGAATTGCAGCGGATGGTAGGAATAGGCCTCGGCCACATCCGGCATGGACTGGCCGCGGATCGCGGTCAGGAACTTCGGATAGACGAGATTGCCGGAGACAGGTTCGTGCCGGATCTTGATGCCGGGGTTCTCCGCCTCGAAATCGGCGATGATGCTCTTCAGCGCCGCAGAGAGCTCGGGCGTGTTCAGGCGAACCGTCCAGAAGGTGAGGTTCGTGGTCGTCTGGGCGCCGGCGCTGTTGGTGGTGAGCATGAAGAGGCCGCCGAGGCCGGCCGCAATGATCTCGCGCCTGTCGAGCTGGTCGGATTTGGACATTGGTCTCCTCCTCTTTCGTTTCGATTGATCCGCGGCTCTGCGGCCGGTCGGCGAAGCGGGAGCGGCGTCGCCGCCATCGCTCTTGACGGAGCAAAGCGCATGCGTGCCGCCGCCGCTGCGGGCGTCGATCCTTCACCCGCCATCGTTAGCAGACGCAATCGGCCGTTATTGGTATAGAAAGATACAAAAACCGTATCGAACGGCGGGGTAAGTGGGACATTGCCGGCCTTCCGCAGGAGCTGGCCTTCGCAGCCCCGAAGCTGGCCGTCGCCTCATGACCATCACCAGAATGCCGCGCCGGCCCGCCTCCGCCCATCGCGATGACCGTGTCGCGTCGCGGGCCGAAGCCCATGTAGGCGCCCGCCATCCGATTCTGCGCACTAGCCTGATCTATGTGGCGTTGTTCTCGGGCTCGGGGCTGAACCAGCCCTATCTTCCCGCATGGCTCGTGGCGCGCGGGCTCGGCGCCTCGGATATCGCGCTCGTGCTCAGCCTCCCGATGCTGCTCAGGCTCGTCGCGGCGCCCCTGTTCGGCGCATTGGCCGACCGCTCCGGCGATTCGCGCGTGATCGTCAGGATCATGGCGATCTGCGTCCTGGCGCTTGCGCTTGCGCTGTCTTCCGCGCGCGGGCTCTTGCCGATCTTGCTGCTCGCGACCGGCATGATGGTCATGTCGCAATCGATCGGCCCCATCGTCGACGCCTCGGTGCTGAGCCTGATCCGGCGCGGCATAGCCCGCGATTTCGGCCGCATCCGCCTGTGGGGCTCGGCGAGCTTTGCCGCGATGACGGTGCTTGGCGGCTTCATCCTGGAATGGGGAGGCCCGGACGCGGTCTTCGGCACCTTCATCCTGGCGACCGCCTCGCTCGCCGCCGCATCCTTCCTGCTGCCGGCGGCGGCTCCCGCCTCGCGCGGCGTCGCGCGGGGCAAGGCCGCGCTCCTCGACCGCAAGCTGCTCTGCGTCGTCTTCCTGGTGGCCGCCCTGGTGCTCGCGAGCCACGCCACCTTCAACAGCTTCGGGACCGTCTATATGCGCGAGCTCGGCTATCCGGCCGGCGTCATCGGGCTTCAATGGGCGCTTGCGACCAGCGCCGAGATCATGATGTTCTGGGCCGGCCCCGCCGTCGGCCGCATTCTCGGGCCGTTCGGCCTCCTGGCGCTGGCGGCAGGCGCCGCGACCCTGAGGTGGAGCCTGATGTCGCTCCACCCCGGCATCATCCTCACCGCGATGCTGCAGATCCTGCATGCGGCGACCTTCAGCGGCAGCTATCTCGGGCTGATGCTCTTCGTTCAGGCCGCGGTCGAGGACGAGGTCGGGGCGCGCGCGCAGAGCGCCTTTGCCACGTTGCTTGGCCTGTTGACCGCCGCCACGACCATGGCCACGGGGCCGCTCTACGCCCGTTTCGGCGCGGGCGCCTTCCAGGCCGCGGCGGCGCTGCCGGCGGTCGCGCTCCTGTTCCTCCTGGTTTTCCGGGAGAAGCTGCGTGCCATGCCGCGCGATGCGGTCCGCAGCCGCAAGGCCAAGGAGGCGCAATCATGACGGATTGGCCGCAGCTCGATGTTTTCCTGCTCGAAGCGGTGGTCGACCGGATCGTGCCTTCCGACGAGGACCCCGGAGCCATCGCCGCCGGCACCATGGGCTTCGTCCGGGAGCGGCTTCGACAGGCTCCGCCGGGCCTCGCCGAGGCCATCCGGGCGGGGCTGCGCGTTGCCGACGACACGGCAAGGGCGAAACACGGTCGTGGCTTCCTGGAGATCGGCGCCGATGAACGCGACGGCGCGCTGCACGCCCTTGCGGGCGAGCCATGGTTCCGCCTGCTCGCCGAGATGACCGCCGAGGGCTTCTATGCCGACCCCGGCAATGGCGGCAATCTCTCCGCAGCATCCTGGAAGATGCTGGGCTATGATCCGCGTCTTCCGCAACGGGCAACGCAACCGGCAAGGCTGGCGCTTTCCGCAGCGTCCGATCTCGAAGCGCCCTTCGACGCCATCGTGGTCGGCGCGGGCGCAGGCGGGGGCATCGTCGCCTGCGTGCTGGCCGAGGCCGGCCACCGCGTGCTGCTGATCGAGCGCGGCCGCGACCATGCGGGGGAAGATGTGCTCATCCGCGATCATCTGCGCAATCAGCGCCTCTCGACCTATGGGCACAATGCGGGGCCCGAGCTCGACGGACATCCGAGGGTGCTCGCCGATATCGAGGGCCGTGAGCATATCCTGCGGCCCCATGAATCGGGCTACCACAACAATGCGGCGGCCGTCGGCAGCGGCACTCTCGTCTACGGGGCGCAGGCCTGGCGCTTCCACCCCGAGGATTTCCGCATGGCGAGCCGCTACGGCGTGCCGGCCGGCTCGTCCATGGCCGACTGGCCGATCGGCTATGACGAGCTCGAGCCCTATTACGAGCGGGCCGAATGGGAGATCGGCGTCGCCGGCGAGGCGGGTCACCCCGGGCCGCGCCGGCGCGGCTTCCCGATGCCCGCGCTGCCCGGCCATGCCGGCCGCCGGCTGCTGACGCAGGGAGCCGAGGCGCTCGGATTTCCGGTCTCGGCGGTGCCGCTGCTCGTCAACAGCGTTGCGCGCCATGGCCGCGAGGCCTGCATCGAATGCGGCTCCTGCGTCGGCTTTCGCTGCCCGAGCGACGCCAAGAACGGCACCCAGAACACGGTGATCCCGCGTGCGCTGGCCACGGGCCGCTGCGTCTTGCTGACCTCGGCCACGGTGACGAAGGTCGAGACCGATGCGCGGGGCAAGGTCAAGGGCGTGGCGCTGATCGATGAATCCGGAGCCTCCCCGATCGAGCGCCTGATCGAGGCGCGCGCGGTCGTGCTGTGCGGCGGCGCCATCGAGACGGCGCGCCTGCTCCTGCTCTCGGCCGGCGCACGCCACCCCTTAGGCCTCGGCAACGCCAATGACCTCGTCGGGCGCAATCTGCAGGGGCATTTCTCGGCCATCGCCCATGGCCTCTTCGGCGAGGAGACCTATGACCCGCGCGGCCCCAGCGTGAGCGTCGCGACCTGGCGCTACAACCACGGCAGTCCGGGCGTGATCGGCGGCTCGATGATCGCCGACGATTTCATCATGCTGCCGGTGATCTTCTGGAAGCGGGCGCTGCCGCCGGATCTGCCCCGCTGGGGCGCCGCGGCCAAAGCCTTCATGCGCCACAACTACCGGCGGGTGCTGCGGCTGTTCGGGCCGGTGCAGGAAATCCCGACGCCCGACGCCAGGGTGACGCTCGACGCACGTGTGCGCGACCGCTTCGGCCTCGCCGTGGCGCGGCTTTCCGGCGCCGTGCATCCCGAATCGGTGCGCACCGCCCGTTTCATCAGGGATCGGGCCGAGGAGTGGCTGCGCGCCTCAGGCGCCGTCCGCACCTGGAGCGACGAGATCGTGCCGCGGCTCTCCGCGGGCCAGCATCAGGCCGGCACCTGCCGCATGGGCACCGATCCTTCGAGCTCGGTAACGGATGCCTATGGGCGGGTCTGGGGCCACGACAATCTGTTCGTCGCCGACGCATCGCTCCACCCGACGAATGGCGGCTTCAACCCGGTGCTGACCATCATGGCGCTCGCCTTCCGCGGCGCCGAGCATATCGCCGAGCGGCTGAAGCGGGCCTGAGCCGAGGGCGTAGCGCCAAGGGCCGGGACGGCTGCCTGGGCTAGGATCCTGGCAATTCGCTCTCGGGCCGGCCGGGCCGATAGGGTTTCGTTGCTTCCTGGACAGCTTGGTCCTGGGTCCAAAGCGCCCCTTCCGACATGAGTTGCGTTATGCGCTCCTGCGGCAGCGCCGCGGCCAGCATCTCCGAGAGCCGTTTGTAGGAAGCGAGTTCCGTGAATTCCCGGGTCGCCGTTCCCCGGGCGTAAAACGCGACGCCATGGCCGAGCAGCCGGGCCGCCATCTCGATGTTGCCGCCAAGCGCCGCTACGAGAGCGAGATGCTCGAGGGCACGAATGACGGCAGCATGCCAGCCGAGGGCCGAAGCCTCCATCAACGCGTCGAGAGCCGCCTGCTCGGCTTCGTTCGTTCGTTCGCAGGCCAACAGGTAGGAAGCGAGGTTGGTCAGGCCCAAGACCATCTGACGCCGGTTGCGATCGCTGCCGTCGAGCATGGATTTGACGATCCCGATCGCTCGTTCATGATTCCCTGCGGCGAATTCGAGCTCGGCCGCCGCGATCTGCACGGCTGCGAGGCCCCTTGCATCCCCGATGCTGTTTGCGACAGACTCCGATTGGGCGATGAGAGGTCGCGCCCCTTCGAAGTTTGCGACGAAATACTGAGCGACGCCCAGGGATCGCAAGCAACTGGCAAGCTGCTTCGTCGGCCCGAGCGGGCGCAGGACGGCAAGCGCCTCCTGCAGGTAGGGCGCGGCTTCCGCCGTCGATTCGAGAGTCTCCAGCGCTGCCCCCGCTTTGGCCAGAGCTTCTCCCAATCCGACCTGATCGCCGGCTTCCCTGAACAGGGTCGCGGCACGCCGAGCGTGGTCGAAGTTCGTCCGATCGCCATGCGCGCTGTTCGATACGCGGCCTAGCCACAAGCGCGCCATGGTGAGCGGATCAGCGCCGGCATCCGCGCGGTCGAAGGCGGTCGCTAGCCAGCGCTCGCATTCCGCAAATAGCGACAATTCATCCCACATCCGGATGCTGTAGCTGCACAGCTCCACCCCGAGAGCCGCGTTTCCTTCCGGCGCAAAGGCCCAGTCCAAGGAGGCTCGCAGATTGTCCAATTCGGGCTCGTATCTCGCCAGCCAGGCTCTCGTGGCCATTGTCGGCCAGCTGGCGCTCGCCTCGGCGAACATCTGGAGCATATAGGCGGCCATTCGCCGGCGCAGGCCGCGCTCTCCGCTTTCGCGCAGCTTGCCGAAGGCGTATTCGCGCACCGGCTGCAGGTAGTTGTAGCGCGGCTCGTGACCTCCGAGATCCGCCACGACCAGCGACTTGTCGGCGAGCTCCGAAAGCAGCTCGAAGCCGTCATCGCCGGAGCCCTGCAAACCCGAGGTCACCGTGGTCGCGGCCTGCAAGGACCAGCCTCCGACGAACACGGCGAGACGTCGAAACAGCCTGCGTTCGTCCTCGCTCAGGAGATTGTAGCTCCAGTCGAAAAGGGATCTCAAAGTCTGGTGTCGCGGCAAGGCGGTCCGATCGCCTTTGACCGCGAGGAGACGATCCCGAAGATGGGCCGCAAGCCCTTGAGGCCTCAGCATGCGCAGTTGCGGGACGACCAATTCGATGGCGAGCGGGATGCCGTCGAGCTGGCGGCAGATATTGGCAACCGTCGCGGCATTGGCGTCGGTTATGGCGAAGCCTTCCACCATCGCGCCGGCGCGCTCGGCAAAGAGCCGCACCGCGTCATGCTGGAGCGCTTGAGCTGCCGTCATGCTCGAGGCAGGCGGGGGCAGGCCGAGGCTCGAGACCCGATAGGGGCTTTCGCCCTGAACCCCCAAGCGCTCGCGGCTGGTCGCCAGCACGAGCAGCGACGGGCAGCCCCGCATCAGCGCGTCGACCAGTGAGGCGACCGCCTCGACCAGGTGCTCGCAATTGTCGAGGATCAGAAGCGCTTTCTTGCGGCAGAGATAACCGACGGCGCTCTCGGCGGCCGAGCGGCTTCCGGCAACCGGCACCCCGATGGTGCTGCAGACCGCTTCCGCCACGAGTTGGGGATGCTCGAGCGCAGCGAGCTCGACGAGCCAGACGCCGTCGAGGGCCTTGTTCAGGAAGCCCGAGGCGATCTCCAGCGCGATGCGCGTCTTTCCGGCGCCGCCCGCTCCGACGAGCGTCACAAGCCGGTAGCGCTGCAGGCGGTTATTGATCTCCGCGAGATCGTGCTCGCAGCCCACGAACGAGGTCAGCTGTTGCGGCAAGTTGTGGACGGTCGATGCCAAGGAAGGCAGGCTCGGAAATTTCCATCTGAGCCCCGGAGCCACCAGCTGATGAATGCTCTCGGGCTCCGGAATATTCTTCAGCCGATGCAGGCCCAGATCCATCAGGCTGGATTGCTGTGGAAGATAGCCCGACGCCATCTCGGCCGCGCCGCCGCTGATCAGGATTTGCCCCCCATAGGCGACGGAGAGGAGCCGCGCGCAACGATTGATCCCCGGGCCGAAATAGTCGCCGTCGCGAGCTTCGACCGGACCCGCATGGATCGCCATGCGGACGGCCAGTCCGCCGACACTCGAGAAATCCTCCGCGGCCAGGGCGCGCTGAGCGGCCAGTGCCGCCGCGATCGCATCGGCCGGGGACGCGAAGGCCGCGAAAAAGG
>JBIOEK010000012.1:0-19469 GCA_044445925.1 Hyphomicrobiales bacterium | reverse complement strand
GCCCGGTATAGATGATGATGAGCTGCACGAGGACGGGCGTTCCGCGCATCAGCCAGATGTAGAAGGCGGCCGGCTGGTTGAGGAACGGGCTTCTCGACATGCGCATCAGCGCCGCGACGAGGCCGCAGACGAGACCAAGCGCTATGGCGCCGAGCGACAGGCCGAGCGTGACGGCCGCGCCGACCAAGAGATATTGGCTGACGAGATAGTGCCAGAATGTCGACCAGACCCACACGAGCAGCGCTCCTCGGCGATCGCGATCAGTCGGTCGGCTCCTTGCAGACCGGCGCCGGAATGGATCCGGTGGTGATCTTGTGGGGTGGGGGCAAGGTGCAATGCTTGTAGGGCTCGAAGATCTTCGCGAAGCTGCCGTCGGCCTGCATCTCGTTCAGGATGTCCGCGACCTTTTGGGCTATTCCCTGGTCGGCGAAGGCCAGCGCCTCCGCGTGGGGATCAAGCCCGGTCATGGCGATCCGGTAGAAGTCGGCGCCCTTGCGGCGATAATAGAAAGCCTGTTCCGTGCCGATCACGACGCCGTCCGCCTGCCCGGCGCGGAAGGCCTGCAGCACGTCGGCATAAGTGCCGAAGCTGTGAATATCGATGAGCGGCTTGCCCGCGGATTTCAGCTCTTCATTGGTCTTGTTCGCCAGCAGCAGCTCGGTCGTGCCGAGCTCGAGCGCCAGTGTCTTGCCGGAAAAATAGGCGAGCCCCTTCACCTCGTCCTTGTTGTCGCGATTGACGAGGATCGACTCGGCCGAAGCCCCGTAAGGAACCATGAACATCTGCGCGGCTCGTTCGGGCGTGTAGAACATCAAAGAATCGATCATGTCGATCCGCCCCTCCTTCAGGAGCGGGATCATGGTGGCGTATTGCGTGCTCTGGTAGAATATCTTGAGACAAAGCCGATCGGCGATGGCGTTGCCGAGATCCACGTCGAGGCCGATGATGTTGCCGTCGTCATCGATATACTGCAGCGGCGCGATGGTGGGATTGATGCCGGCGATGAGCGTGCCCTTGCGGGCGAGCGGCGGGTGGCCGAACTTCGGCTCGCATCCCGGCTGGGGCTGGCCGAAGGCCTGGCCGGCAAAGCCGGCGGCGGCAAGCGCCATGGCGGCCAGTCGCAATGTGAGTTTTGGCATCTCGTATTCCTCCCTTGCCCAGTTCAACAATCGCTGGAAAGCGCTTGCGCAGGTCCCGTTATCCCTAATTCGGCCGAGGTTACGCCGGATTTTCGCCCGAGCGCAGATCGACGCTACCGCGCAAATCGACCGCCCGCACGCCTTGCCCGATCTCGCCGACGATGAGCGGATTGATTTCCATGTCGATCAGCCGCTCACCGAGATCGGACGCAAGCCAGCTCAGCTCGCACATGACCTGCGCCGCGGCGGCGATATCGAGACGGCGCCCACCACGAAAGCCATCGAACAGCGGCGCAAGGCGAAGCCCGCGCAACAATTCCTCGGCGCGCGCCGGCGAGACCGGCGCTGGAGCAGATTGCGTGTCGCGCATCAGCTCCACCATCACCCCGCCGGCACCGACCAGCACCAGCGGGCCGAATTGAGCGTCCCGGCGGATGGAAACGATGAGCTCGAGACCCGGCGCAACCTGCTCCTGAACCTGGTAACCTGAGAATTCAGCCCTCAACCCATGCTTTTCCACCGCCCGGTCGATCGCGGCGGAAGCCTCGCGCATCGCGGCCTCGTCGCGCAAATCCGTCTTGACGAGACCGAGATCCGATTTGTGAGCGCCTTGCGCCACGATACCCTTCATCACCACGGGGTAACCGATCGCCCGCGCCGCCTCGACGGCGATATTGAAATCCGCGCAAGAGTGCTCGCGGGCGAAGGGAACACGATAGCGCGCGACGAGCTGGGCGAGCGAGCCGCAAACGTTCGGCAGGCGGTCCGGAAGCGCGCCCGGGCGCGACACCCGAGACGGCGCCTCCCCCAGCCTCGCCTGGTAGTCGAGGAAGCCACGCAAGGTCGCCAGCAGATCCTCGACTGAATCGAATTGGGGGCAGTCGAGTTCGCGCAACGCCGCGCGCGGCTTGTCCCCCGCCTTGCCGGGCAACACGGCCACCACCACGGGCTTGCCGCTTGCCATCGCGGTCTCTGCGAGCAGGCGCGTTCTCTGCGTGAAGAACGGCATCGATGAGAGGTAGACAGCGACGAGCGATACGTCGGCATCCGCGGCGAGAACCGCGGTCGCCTTGTCGGCAATCTCGACCGATTCCGGCAAAAGCCGGCCGCCAAGATCGATCGGGTTGTCGGCCTGCGGCGCCAACAGCATCTTGCCGAGCTCGGCGCGTGTCCCCTCCGACAGCCGCGCCAAGCGCATGCCGGCTTGGGTGAAGCGGTCGACCATGATTCCGGCGCCGCCACCGGAGCTCGAGACGACGCCGATCCCCTTCGTGGCTCCGGCGGGCCAACGCACCAGGAGATCGGCGATGCGGATCATCGTCACGGGATCATCCGCGAGAATCACACCGTGCTCGCGGCAAATGGCCGCGAAGGCCTCGAAGCTGCCGGCGAGGCTCGCCGTGTGCGACTGCGCGGCGCGGACGCCCGCCGGCGTGCGGCCTGTCTTCACCACGATCAGCGGCTTTCGGGCCTGCCGGCAGGCAGCAGCCGCGCGAACGAAACGGGATGGATCGCGAAAACCTTCGACATAGAGGCAGATCGCCTCCGTTCCCGGATCGCCGATCATGTATTCCAGCACGTCGCAGATCTCGATATCGGCCTGGTTGCCGAGCGAGACGCAGGCGCTCAGGCCGATGCCGTCGCTGGCCGCACGGTCGAACAGCGACACCATCAGCGCGCCGCTCTGGCTGATCAGCCCGATCTTGCCGCTCAGCAGCCGATCCGTGTCCAGAACGACGGAGGAGCATAGCGCCATCTTCCAGGCGGGATTGATGAGGCCCATGCAGTTGGGGCCGATGATGCGCATGCCGGCGCGGACCGCACGATCGACGATCTCCTCCTGCAGCCGTGCTCCCTCGGCGCTCGCTTCGGCGAAGCCGGTGGCCACGATGACGCAGCAGCCGACCCCGGCCGCCGCGCATTGATCGATGCTGTCCAGCAGCCGCTCGGTGGGAACGGCCAGGATCGCGACCTCGACGCGCGCCGGGACATCGGCGATGCGCGGATAGGCGACGCGGCCCAGGATCTCCGAGCGGTTGGGATTAATGGGCATGATCTGCCCGGCAAAGCCGTGCCGGACCAGGAAGTGCATGATGCGGCCGCCGAACTTGTCCTTGTTTTCGGATGCTCCGAACACCGCGACGACGCGCGGATGAAGAATGTCGTTGAGCGAGACGCGAGGCTGGGCCTGATCCATGCGCTCCAACTTTCCCTAGAGCATTCTCAAACGAAGCAGATGTCGGTTCGCGTGAAGACGGCGTGCAACGACCATGCAGCGAGCTTCCGGCTCGAACCCACCGGACCGAAATCTTTAGACGAAGGCGGGGGTCCCCAAAAGTTCCCGTCCGATTATAAGTCGCTGAATTCCGGATGTTCCATCGATTACCGTCAGCATGCGACAATCGCGCCAGCATCGCTCGACACC
Organism: Hyphomicrobiales bacterium; assembly: GCA_044445925.1. Lineage (GTDB taxonomy): Bacteria > Pseudomonadota > Alphaproteobacteria > Rhizobiales > Beijerinckiaceae > GAS188. Next base: position 15,905 of record JBIOEK010000012.1, on the reverse strand, counting down.
CGCCTCTCGCGACAGGCCGGCCGCTCCCATGCTGTCCATGGCCAAGTGGCAGACCTCCACCGCCGTCTCCGTCGCGAACAGCTTGGCCATGGCGACGGCGCGCGGCGCCCGCCGCCCGGAATCGAGCTGGCTCAAAGCCTCGAGGCAGAGCGCACGTGCCGCGGCAAGCTTGGTCGCGGCATCCGCGAGTGACGTCTGGATCGCCTGGAAACGCGCCAAGGGCCGACCGAAGGCCGTGCGCTCCTTGACATAGGCGACCGCAAGCGCAAGCGCGCGGTCAGCAAGACCGGTCGCCTGGATACCGATGAAGGCGCGCGAAGCCTCGATCCCGCGGTTGAACTGTTCCGCGCCAACACCTGCTTCGCCGAGCAAGTTCTCGCGCGGCACCAACACATTGTCGAATTCGATCTGCGCAAAGGAGATTGCCTCCAATCCGACGGCCGGCAGCTCTCGAGCCTGCCAGGGGGAGCGCGCCCGTTCAAGCACAAGTCGGCTCGTGGCCGGCTTGCCGTTCGCCCCCTCGCCGCTACGTACCAACAATGTGATGAAATCCGCATCGCTCCCGAGCTTGATCCACTTCTTCGTGCCGACGACGCGGAACCCTTCCTCCGTCAGGCGCGCCGTGCAGCGCAGATTGCGCAGGTCGGATCCGGCCTGCGGTTCGGTGATAGCGGCCGTCGATATCCAATCGCCGGATAAGAGGCGAGGCAGCCAGCTGGCCTTTTGCTCGCGCGTGCCAAGATAATGGATGGTTCGGGGCGGCACGATCTCCCCCAGCAGCAATGGCCCGCGCCCAAGCTCCGCGAGCAGCAACCCATATTGCACATAGGTCAGGCCGGCTCCGCCGAACTCGCGCGGTATCGTGCTCCCCAGATAGCCGAAGGGGCTGAGCGCCCGATACATGCTTCGCCATTGCTCCGGAGCGACCTTTTGTCCGAGCGGGATCGAGGCGGCGATCGGCGCAATCACCCTCTGGACGATCTCGCGCACGCCCTCGATCAGCTCGCCGTCCCGCTTAGTCTCCTGCATGGCGGTCACTCCCCGCGGAAGTTGGGCTTACGGCGCTCCTTCAGCGCGGCAATGCCCTCGCGCATGTCGAATGTTCCATGCATGCGCCGCGCCCAATCCGTTTCGATGGCCATGGCCGCTTCGGGGGAATGATAATACTGGGCATGCACGCCTTCCTTGATGGCTCGGAAAACGAGCGGCGATCCCGAGGCGACGCGCGCCGCGAGCATCGCCACACCGGCGTCGAACTCGGCCGCCGGAAGGACTTTGCTCAATAGGCCCATCGCCTTCGCTTCCTCCGCGCGAACATCCTCGCCCAGGATGAGCAAATCGAGCGCATGGTTGCGGCCGATGAAGTGCGCGAGCCGCGTGAGGCTGATGCCCCAGCTCGGGATCACGCCGATATAGGCATCACCGGTCCGGAACACCGCATCATCGGCGGCGACGCGGATATCGCAGGCCTGGGCCAGTGCGAAGCCACCGCCGATGCACCAGCCACGGATGGCCGCGATCACCGGCTTGGAGCACATCTCGACACCGCGGATGAGCGAGCGTCCGAGCTCGCGGGCCTCTTCGCCTCCCTCAGGCCCGTCACTGCGGGATGGATCGAGCTTCGCTCCCGCGGAAAAGGCGCGCGCGCCTGCGCCTCGCAAGACAATGCAGCGCGTATCTGAATCCCGCTGCAGCTCGCCGAAGGCCGCGACCAGCGAGCCGATGGTGGTCTCCGACAGAAGGTTCAGAGGCGGCGCTTCGATCGTGACCGTCGCAACCCAATCTCTGCGATCGATGGTGATGCCCTCGAATGTCATCTGCAAGTTTCGGCCTCCCTTCCTGGGCGGCCTGAGCGGGAAGGAATACGCCAAGCCGTGCGTCGATGCGTCGGCCCAGGGGTGCCTCCCGGATCGTCAGCGATGTCGGCAAGGAGAGCAGCAGAGATCGACATTCTGGGGCCTCGCTTTCGCCAGTGGCGAAGGCGCGACTGGTCGTGTCCCCCGCCGGACCAAGCGACGCACGAAAAGCGTATCATCCCATTATTAGTATTACAATACCGGTGGGTCCCGGTGGCGCCCCGGCAGCTTTCGAAGCAGACCGCACCTGCCGCCGAACCGGAACGCACCGATGCGAAGGTGGCACGCGCGGATTGGCTCGAAGGTCAAGTCGCGTCGCGGTTCACCCGGTGAAGGACATGGCAAGGCAAGCTTGTTCAAATCTCTCGACAGAATTCGCCTAGTCTTTCTCGAATCACAGCCTGGCTCCGGATTCTTGACAATTGCCATGGAGGTGGCTTTCATCGAGGACGAGGCACGGTGGACAGCGAAGCTGACGCGCAGCTCGAATAGTTGAGCAATGGCAACTGGCCGGCCCGATCCGGGGGTATTGGGCGCACCCGAGGGATAGGGGATTTTTTCATGAGAACTCCGACACATGTTGGTAGCTGCGATATCGCGCCTCCATCGGTGATGACGCGCCTCCGTCGCCTGTGCCCGTGGTTGGGCAGGATCGCGGCCGCGGGTGCGGTGACGAGCTTGTTTTGCTGCTTCCTGTCCAATCAGGCTGCTGCCCAGGATGCCCTGGCGGAGATCAAGAAGCGCGGACAGATCGTGGTCGGCACGGAGTTCCAATTCGCTCCGTTCGAGTTCCTTCAAGGCGACAAGCCGGTCGGCTTCGACGTTGATTTGTTCGAGCTGATCGCCGGCGATCTCGGCGTCACGGTCAAATGGGTCGATCTGCCCTGGGTCAGCGTCTTGCCGGGACTCGAGGCGCGCAAGTTCGATATGGTCGTCGCCGGCACGACCATGTCGAAGGCCAGGCTCGACCGCTACTACATGACGCTGCCCATCGGGGATGCGACCGTAGCCCTGGTCAAGCGCGCCGATAATACGACGATCATGAAGCCCCAGGACATCGCCGGCAAGGTCGTCGGGGGCACGAAGGGCTCGATGCAACTGCAGACCCTTATCGATTTCGGAAAGACATTGCCCGGCGGGGTCGAGGACGTGAAGGTCTATATCGGCAGCACCAATCTCTACGCCGATGTCGCGGCGGGGCGCATCGTGGCGGCCTCGGGTTCGTTGCCAAACCTCCTTTATCTGCAGAAGAATCAGCCGGAGCTGACCGTGGTGCTGCCGCCATTCGGGCCGCCGGCCTATCTGACCTGGGTGCTGCGCAAGACCGATGACAGCCTGCCGCTGCTGAATGCGGTCAACTCAGAAATCAAGAAGCTCAACGAGAACGGCAAGGTCCGCGAGCTGCAGGTCAAGTGGTTCGGCTCGGAGATGAAGCTGCCCGTCGATAACGTCCCGCCGCCCACCAACTGACGGGCCTGCGCCGCGCCGATCAGAAGACCGACGTGATCTCGCCATGAGTGCCTTCCTCGGCAGCACGTCGGTCGCCGCCAGCATCGCCCTGCTGTTGATCGGTGCGGCGGTCACGCTCGGCATTTCCATGCTGGCGATCTCCCTGGGATTTCTCATCGCCTTTCCGGTCTGCATGGCCGAATTATCGCAGCGCCGCGTGCTGCGGGGCCTCGGCCGGCTCTATGTCAGCTTCTTCCGCGGCGTTCCCCTCCTGGTCCAGCTTTTGGTGATCTATTACCTCTTGCCCTTCATCGGCATCGAGTTGCCGTCCTTCCTGGCTGCCGCGATTGGGCTGGCGGTGTGCACAGCCGCCTATCAGGCCGAGAATCTGCGAGGCGGCTTCCTGATCATTCCCGCGGGCCAGGCCGCCGCCGCGCAGGCCTTCGGCTACACGAGATGGAAAATCTGGCGGCATATCCTGTTGCCCCAGGCGCTGCGTGCCGCAATGCCGGCTGTGATCAATGAAATGATCGCCATATTGAAGGCATCCTCGCTGGTCTCCGTAGTCGGCGCAGCGGATTTGATGCGCATCAGCCAGAACATCGTCGCCCGCAGCCAGCAGCCCATCGCGTGGTATAGCTTGGCGGCTCTGATCTATCTCGGCTTGAATCTCGTTCTTGCCGCATTGGGCCGGCGCTCGGAAATGCGGCTTAGCCGCGGATCGGCACGGGCCAGCCTGTGAGCTTCGATCTTTCATTGTTCGATAATTACTGGACAGACCTGATGCACGGCACATTGCTGACGGTTGAGCTATGGGCGGCGGCCTCCCTGATCGGCATCGCGATTGGCTTCGTGCTGGCCCTGGTGCTGTCGATTGTCGCACCCGGGAAAGCGTCGGGTCCCGCGTCTTGGATGGTGAGAGCGATACGCTGCTATGTGGAATTCTTCCGGGGCACGCCGTTGCTGGTGCAATTGTTTCTCGTCTATGCCGGCGGACCCCATATCGGCATCACCCTCGGCGCCTTGACGGTCGGGATATGGGGGCTTGGACTATATGGAGGTGCGTATTTCACCGAAATCTTCCGGGCGGGATTCGCCGGCATTCCGCCGGGACAGCTAGAGGCAGCGCGCAGCTTCGGCTTTGCGCGCGCTCAGTCGATCCGCCATATCGTCATGCCGCAGATGCTGGTGCTGGTGATCCCGCCCTTCGTCAACATGCTCATCATCCTGCTGAAGGATACGGCCGTTCTGTCGATCCTGACCATTCCCGAGTTGACCTTCCAGGTCACGGGGATGACGCTGGAAACCTTCGCCTTCATCGAGCCTTTCCTGGCTCTGGCAATCGTCTATTGGGTGCTGGTCGAAGCGATCTCGCTTGCCGGACGCGCCGCTGAAGCCAGGTTGCGTCACAGCATCGGCCTGGCGACATGAGCGGCGCGGACCTTCGCGCAGAGGGCAAGCCGCTCATCGAAGTGCGGGGCCTGTCGAAATCTTTCGGCTCCTTGCAGGTGCTGCATGCGATCGACATGGCGGTGCACCGATCGGAAGTGCTTTGCATCATCGGGCCTTCCGGGTCCGGCAAGAGCACGCTGCTACGCTGCATGAACTTCTTGGAGGATTACAGCGAAGGCGAAGTGCTGGTGGACGGCCAGTTGCTCGGCTACCGCATCGACAGCAAGAATCAGCGAGTGCCGGACAGCCAGGCCCATATCAACCTGGTGCGCCGCGGCATCGCCATGGTGTTCCAGCAATTCAACCTGTGGCCCCACATGACGGCGCTGCAGAACGTTTCGCAGCCATTGATCCTGGTGCAGGGGAAGCCCCCCGCCGAAGCCAGGGCGACCGCCTTGCAAGCCTTGGGAAAGGTTGGACTCTCGGCGAAGATCGCCGCCTATCCGGCCCAGCTTTCGGGCGGCCAGCAGCAACGCGTCGGCATCGCCAGGGCGCTTGCCATAAACCCGTCGGTCATCCTGTTCGACGAGCCGACCTCCTCGCTCGATCCGGAGCTGGTCGGCGAGGTGCTGCAGGTCATCAGACAATTGGCGGCCGAAGGAATGACGATGGTGGTGGTCACGCATGAAATGGGATTTGCGGCACAGGTCGCCGACCGAGTGATATTCGTCGATCATGGCGCCATCGTCGAAGAGGGCCCTCCCGCCAAGCTGTTTCGCAAGCCCAACAGCGAACGCCTACGCCTGTTCCTGCAGAGCTGGATCGAGCGCAGCCAGTTGTTCACCGATGCGCCGGCACATCAGCAAGCTGAAGGAAAGATGTCGTGAGCGTTGCTCTGGAACGGCTGTTGAAGCCGGGATCGGTGGCTGTCGTGGGCGCCTCGGAACGCCCGGAGGCGATCGGCACAAGGGTGATTCGCAATCTGCGCCTCATGAGCTTTCAGGGCCCAATCTATCCGGTCAATCCGCGCTACGACGAGCTTGCCGGACTCCTCTGCTATCCGAGCCTCTCCGCCTTGCCACAGCACGTGGACGCGGCGTTCCTCGCCGTTCCCGCCACGGCTGGTCCGGCTTTGCTGCGCGAGGCTGGCGCATGCGGGATCAAGGCGGTCTTCATCAACGCCAACGGATATGCGGATGGCGACGAGTCCGGCATTGCGCTGCAAGGCGAGATCGAGGCGATCGCGCGGGAATACGGCATCGCCGTCGCGGGTCCCAATAATCTCGGCCTGGTCAACGTGCACGACAATTGCGCCATGTGGACGCCCCGCTACATGAGGCCGATCCGCCCCGGGCCTCTCGCCGTCATTTCGCAAAGCGGCTCGATCGCACTGATCCTGAGTGAGGACGAACGCAAGCTCGGCTTCTCCTATCTGATCACGGCCGGCAACGAGGCCGTCACCACCGTTGCCGACTATCTCCATGCGATCTCTCAGGACGACCGGGTGGGCGTGATCCTGCTGTTCCTGGAGGCCATACGTGCCCCCGAATTGTTCGCGCAGGCGGCGGCGGAGGCCCAGCGCCGGGGCAAGCGCATCGTGGCCTTGAAGCTCGGCAGCAGCGAGATCGGCCGCGCCCTCGTCCAGGCGCATACAGGAAGCCTCGCGGGCGAGGACCGGCTCTACGACGCGTTCTTTCGTGACCTCGGCATCATCCGCGTGCGCGATCTGGACGAGATGCTCGAAACTGCCGTGCTGCTGGCGGCCAGCCCCGAGCCGCCGCCAAAGCCCCATTTCGTGGCGGTCACCCTTTCCGGTGGCGAGGCGGCGCTGCTCGCCGATCTCGGTGCCGAACTCGGAATCGCCTATCCGCCGCTCGCGCCCGAAACTTTGGCCATGCTGCGACCGGCCTTTCCACCCTATTCCAGCATCGGCAACCCCCTCGATGCCTGGGGCCTGGGCTTCAATACGGATCGCTTCCGCATCGTGCTGGCTGCCCTGTTGAACGACCCCGCGATCGGGATGATCGCGTTCTCGGTGGACGCGCCCGGACAGGGGGGCGGCGACGTGCCTTATGCCTGCGTCATGGCGCAAGCTTGCGCCGAGGCACGCACCGAAAAACGGCTCGTGTTCTTCAACAATATTTCCGGCAGCGGCGCGAATGCCGAGGTGCGCGCCATACTGGACGATGCGCGCATCGCGTATTTGTCGGGCATGCGTCCGGCCATGGCGGCGATAGGCAATCTGCTGCGGCTCGCGGCATCGCCCGCGCCCCGCCCCGACACGCCGTCCGATGCCGTCCCGCTCCCGGCCGAGGAGACCGCGCGGTTCGCGTGCCTGCGGGAAGCCGGCGTGCCGATGATTGCCGCCGAAACGGCCGCCAGCGCGGGCGACGCCGTCAGAGTTGCCGAGCGGCTCGGCTATCCTGTCGTGCTCAAGGGCATCGCGCCGCATCTGCCACATAAGAGCGATCTCGGATTGGTGCGGCTCGGGGTCACGACCGCGCGGGATGTTGCCGTGGCGTATGAAGCGCTTCATGCCATCCTCGCCCAGAACGCGTTGGCGGGTGAGGCCGGCAAGGTGGTGGTGCAGGCGATGGCGGGCGAAGGTATCGAGCTGATCCTGGGCATCCGCAACCAACCGGGTTTCGGCAGCTTCATCCTGGTCGGCCTCGGCGGCGTGCTGGTCGAGGTCAGCCGACAGGTCAGCGTGCGCCTGGGGCCAGTGAGCGAAGCGACGGCGCGAGCCATGCTCGAGGAGACGGCCGCCGGCACATTGCTCGCCGGCGTGCGCGGCAAAGGCCCGTACGACATATCCGCCGCGGCGGCCGCGATCGCAGCCTTCTCCCGCTTCGGGGCCGCGCAAGCCAACGCACTCGCCGCACTGGAGATCAACCCCCTGATCGTGACAACGGCCGGGGCCGTGGGCGTCGATCTCCTATGCGAGTCTCACAAGAGCGGTGATGGAGCAAAGGAATGAGCTACGAGCAACTGATTTACGCGGTCGACAACCGCGTAGCGACCCTGATGCTGAACCGGCCGGAACGGCACAACGCCTTGAGCCAAAAGCTCGTCGACGAAATCATGACGGCCGTGGCGCAGGCCGATGCCGATCCGGAGGTACGGGTGCTCGTCATCACCGGCGCGGGTGGAAAGGCGTTCTCCGCCGGTTACGACATCAAGGAATCGGCGGCCAAGCCGAAGCGTACGCTCGCGGAATGGCGCGCCCGCATGCAGAAGGACATCCGGTTCACCTATTGCGTGTGGGATTGCAGCAAGCCGGTGATCGCAATGATCGACGGCCTCTGCTTTGCGGGCGCCTTGGAGTTCGCAATGTGCTGCGACATAAGGTATTGCTCCGACGACGCGACATTCGCGGCCGTGGAGGCACGCTTCTCCAACGGCATCGCCACGATGATCATGCCGTGGCTGATCGGTCAGCGGTCGCGGGCGCTGATCTATTCGGGCGATACGTTCGACGCGACTGAAGCCTATCGGCTCGGTCTGGTCGACAAGGTGTTCGCGAAGCAGGGCCTGCATGACGAAGTGACCAAGATCGCGCGCCGGATGTCGCGCGTATCGCTGGATTGCCTTCGCTGGAACAAGCGCGCGATCAATCAGACATTTGAAAACATGGGCCTGCGCAACGCGATCCAATACGGCGCCGAGGCCTGTGCGATCATGGATTCGACGGGATCGCCGGAAGCCGAGGCCTTCGATACGATCCGCCGCAATGACGGCTTGGCCGCCGCGCTGAAATGGCGGACGGAACAGTTCGCGCCTTTCGAATAGTTCAGCGGAGCCGTCTCACTGCTGGAGCCCGGCTCGCTCGGGAATGGGTCATGAACGTTCCGCCTGCTCGCTCGTCGCCAGCGTGACCGGAGCACTTCCCACCCACATCGCTAGCCGCGTCCAACAATCTGCTATGCCGCATTTCTCATCGCGAGCGGGTTCCTGCTCCGCCGGAAAACGCGCCAGCTAGCCGCAAATCTTTTGATTGTAGCAGACGCCATTGGCGATGCTCGCCAGGTTGTTCTGGATGTCGCTTAGCTCTCGGCCCTGGGCGACAACGGCCGTCGGCCGAAACAGAGAGAAGGCCAAGTTCGCCCAAAGCGCGATAGCGATCGCGCCTAACAGAATTTTGGTTGTGCGGTCCGTCATGGCTGTTTCCCTGCGTGAGCTTGCGGCTTCCCGAGCTTCCAAGACTTAGAGCGAGCTTGCAACTCATTGTCTCGACGCTTGATCTAATCCGAAGAATGGGGCCCCACCTTGGCGGGGGCATGTTTTCGGGATCATGGTCCAGACTGACTTGAGAGACTCGGGTCTGAAGCATACTTCGCGAAGGAGAGTTTCGGCTCGAAGCTCTGACCGCCTTGCCGGCGAGCCCACAAATGAGGCTTGCCGACTAACGGCACCTCTCCGTAATATGGCGGCGAGCACGCGCCGAGCAGTCGGCTCGTCGTTTCAGGTGGGGTCCGGCCGGTGAGCGATATCAGCTCTTCAGCAGCCACGCGCTTCCATTTCTCGACGGCCGCTTTGCCGGGTCAAGATCGCTTAGCCATCTGGCGCGAGGTCTTCGGGCGCAAGCTCGCCCGGCTCGATATCTCGCCGGTGGAGGTCGAGCACGGCTACGAAGCTGAAGTGACCGCGCTCGCCCTGCCGGGATTGAGCATCTCGCATGGCAGCAATCGCGGCGTCAGGAGCGCGCGCACGCGCGAGCTGATCGGCGATGGCAACGACGATCTGTTGTTCGGCATCGTGACCTCGGGCTCGGTGAGCGTCATGCAGTGCGGGCGCGAGGTGACGATCGGCGCGGGCGAAGCTACGATGCTCGCCAGCGCCATTCCGAATTGCGCCATAGCCCCAGGCAATCTGACCCTCTACAACATTGCACTTCCTTACAAGGCGCTGGCCGCCAGGGTCAGGAATGTCGAGGACCGGTGTGCGCGCCCGGTGTCGCAAGATGTCGTAGCTCAGCGTTTGCTGGGCTTCTACGTGAAGACCGTCTTCGAGCATCCTATGGAGCACTTCACCGAACAATTCCGCTTTACTGCGGCGACCCATATCCACGACCTCGTCTCGCTGGTCCTCGGTGCTCCTCCAGATGTCGCCGAGCTCGCGCGAGAGCGCGGATTGCGGGCGGCGCGCCTGCAAGCCGTCAAGCTCGAGATGGACAAGAATCTCGGCGATCCGGAGCTGAGCGCGGCTGCGATCGCCAAGCGACTGGGGCTTTCGACACGCTATATCAGGCGCCTCCTGGCAGAAGAGGGCGCGACCTTCTCGGAACGGATGTTGGATCTGCGCCTGCAGCGCGCGCACCATATGTTGACCGATGCGGCTCGCCGTTGGCAGACGATATCCAGCATTGCCTTCGACCTCGGCTTCGGCGACCTATCCTATTTCAACCGAACCTTCCGTCGACGCTTTGGCGGTACTCCATCGGATATCCGCCAGAGCCACCGTTTCAGCCAGTAGGGATGTTTCCGGGGGGCGGGCGCACCAGACGCCCCGAGGGGCGATCCGAGGGCCGCTCGGTTGCGAAGGTCGCGCTCGAAGCGCTCCCGGCAGTCACCTTCCAGGTTGAAGAGGCGGCGGATGGCAAGCACAAGGCCGCCATGACGCGAGAGGGCGAGAAATCGCCCCTTGCGTCAGCTAGGGAGGATGGGTGATGTCGACAACATCAGGCGCGAGAGCTTGGCGCGGGTGCGATGATCTCGCGCGGTAGAATGCAGCGCCGTCCACGCCATCACCCGGTCGCAAAGCGACAGCCGCCGCCATTTGAACGCAATCTTCGCTTTGAGCGTTGAGCCCGCGCCACCGGCGTCCTATGCCTTGGCGTCAAGCCCGGCGGATCGAGCCCAAGAGATCGTCGAGCCCAAGAGATCGCGGAAGAGATCGAGGAGAGAGGCATGGATGAGGTGGCAATGGCCCCTATCTGGCAGAAGCTGAGGGCGAACCGCGACGAGCTCGCCTCGAAGAGCCTGGACTCTCTCTTCGCCGAGGATCCGCATCGCTTCGAGGCCCTCAGCCTCACGGATCAGGATCTCCTGCTCGATCTCTCCAAGACGAAGACCACGCGCGAGACGCTCAGCCTCCTGCTGCAGCTTGCCGCCTCTGCGGGCGTCGAGGCGCGGCGCGACGCCATGTTCAAGGGCGAGCGCATCAACGCCACCGAGAAGCGTCCGGTGCTGCATATTGCGCTGCGCAACCGTGCGAACCGCGAGATTCTGGTCGACGGCAAGGATGTCATGGGCGAGGTCAACGAGGTGCTTACGCGCATGTCGCGCTTCAGCGAAGGGGTGCGCTCAGGCTCGATCCGCCCGGCGGGTGGGGGCCGATTCACCGATGTCGTCAATATCGGCATCGGCGGCTCCGATCTCGGCCCCGCCATGGCGGCCCTCGCGCTCGCACCCTATCATGACGGACCGCGCACGCATTTCGTGTCCAACATCGATGGTGCACATTGGCGCGACACCGCGAAGGAGCTCGACCCCGCGACGACGCTCGTGATCGTCGCTTCGAAGACCTTCACGACGATCGAGACCATGACCAACGCCCGCACCGCGAGGCGCTGGATCGTCGCTGCGCTCGGCGAGGAGGCCGTCTCGGCGCATTTCGTCGCCGTCTCGACGGCGCTCGACAAGGTCGCCGCGTTCGGCATCGCGCCCGAACGGATATTCGGCTTCTGGGACTGGGTCGGTGGGCGCTATTCCGTGTGGTCAGCGATCGGCCTGCCACTGATGCTCGCGATTGGCGCCGAAAGCTTCGCGCAATTCCTTTCGGGCGGGCATGCCATGGATGAGCATTTCCGCTCGCGGCCCTTCGCATCTAACATGCCGGTGCTGCTCGGTCTTCTCGGCATCTGGCACCGCGATGTCTGCGGGTATCCGGCCCGCGCAGTGCTCCCCTATGATCAGCGGCTCGCGCGCTTCCCGGCCTATCTGCAGCAGCTCGACATGGAATCGAACGGCAAACGAGTGACGCTCGCTGGCAGGCCGGTCGAGCATCCGACCGGCCCCGTCGTCTGGGGGGAGCCCGGCACCAATGGCCAGCATGCCTTCTACCAGCTCCTGCATCAGGGGACCGACATCGTCCCTTGCGAGTTCTGGATCGGGGCGCAAGCCCATGAGACCGACCTTACCGAGCACCAGGCGCTGCTGATGGCGAATTGCCTTGCCCAGTCGCGCGCCTTGATGATGGGGCGCAGCGGCGAGGAAGCCGAGGCGCAGTTGCGCGAAGGCGGCGCTTCGCGCGAGGAGGCGCGCCGCCTCGCGCCCCATAAGACCTTTCCGGGCGAGCGGCCCTCGATCACCACCGCCTATCGCAAGCTCGATCCCTTCACGCTCGGGCGCTTGATCGCGCTCTACGAGCATCGCGTCTTCGTGGAGGCTGCGATCTTCGGCACCAATGCCTTCGATCAATGGGGGGTCGAGCTCGGCAAGGAGCTGGCGACGACGCTCCTGCCGATGGTCGAGGGCAAGGCGGTGCCGCAAGGAGATGGCTCGACGCTCGGCCTGATGCACCACCTCGCAGCCTTCGGCGCCAAGGGATGATCGCGCTTCTGACAAATTGGCTGGCGTGGCGGGCGGCGATAACGGTCTTGTGTGCCTCGCTATGTCTCCTCGACGCGCCTTGGCCGGCCTTTGCGCAGGACGCGCTTCCCTCCGATCGAGGTGCGGCCAGCCCTGCGCTGCCGAACCATTTCGATCCGCATCTGCGCCTGCCGGTCGCGCAGATCGCTGCCGCGACGCCGATCCGCTTTCTCACGGACGACGATTATCCGCCCTTCCAGATCGCCGGACGGGATGGAAGCTTGACGGGCTTCAACATCGACCTCGCCCGCGCCCTATGCGAGGAGCTCGCGCATCAATGCACCATCCAGCCGCGCCGCTGGGACACCTTGCTCGACGCGCTCGCGAGTCGCGCGGGCGACGCCATCATCGCCGGCATGAAATCCTCACCCGACATCCTGGCGCATGCCGACGTCACTTTTCCCTATCTCAAGACGCCTGGCCGCTTCGTTGCGCGGCGGGGCTTGAAGCTTGCACCGTCGCCGGCCGCGCTTGCCGGACATGTGGTGGGCGTGGCCGCGGGTACGGCGCATGAAGCCTTCGTCAAGGCCTTTTTCCCAACGGCAACGCTGCGCAGCCTGCCCTCGATGACGGCCGCGCTCGACGCCCTTGCGCGCGGCGACATCGAGCTCGTCTTCGCGGACGGCCCGACCGCGGCCGTTTGGCTCAGCGGCGCGAGCGGGGCCTGCTGCGCCTTCTCGGGTGAACCCTATTTCGAAAGCCGATTTTTCGGCGAAGGCATGATCATCGCCGTGCGCAAGGGCGACGATGCCATGCGGCGCGTGCTCAATCTCGCCTTGCAGCGCCTTTCGCAAAATGGCCGGCTCGGCGACATCTATCTCAAATATTTTCCGATCGGCTTCTACTAGCTTCATGCGGCGCGGCGCTGCTGCAGATCCAGCCCGCGCCCGATTTCGACTTCGAAATTCCGCAACCAAATCGAACCCGGATCCACTTGCGCGTGTGTCGGGTGGAACATGAACTGTTCGTCGATGCCCGGATCGATGGGGGGCGCGAGCGGCCGGCGCATTCGCGACCTGCCCATTCGGCTCGAGCATTGTCTCCTGCCGGGTTGATGCGAGCTCGCCGAGGGCGAATATCGCGGGGCTCTCCATTGACCGATGCCGATAATGCTTTAGGTGACGGGGCCTGAACGGCGGTTTCGCCCTCGAGACCTTTTGGGTTCGGCGAGGTTGGCGTGCCATAGGATGTGAATTGCTTTGATTGAAAGACAAATGCCGGCTTCGACGACCAGAGGATCGGACCTCGATACTTGGCGCGCCGCCGCCAGCTCGCCGGCTTGGCCGTTCGAGGAGGCCCGCAAGATCATCGCGCGCATCGGCGGGGTCGATGAGGCCGAAGCTTTGGGCCGCGAGGTCGTGTTCGAGACGGGCTATGGTCCATCGGGCCTGCCCCATATCGGCACTTTCGCGGAGGTAGCGCGCACCAGCATGGTGCGCCATGCCTTCCGCGTCATGACGAGTGACCGCCTCAAGACGCGCCTCATCGCCTTCTCGGACGACATGGACGGTCTGCGGAAGGTGCCCGAGAACATCCCGAACAAGGACATGGTCAAGGGCCATCTCGGCAAGCCGCTCACCGAGATCCCCGATCCATTCGGCACGCATGCGAGCTTCGCCTCGCACAACAATGCGAGGCTGCGCGCTTTCCTCGATCGCTTCGGCTTCGACTACGAATTCATGTCCTCGACCGAGACCTACCGCTCCGGTCGCTTCGACGAGACGCTGCTGCTGACGCTCGCGCGCTTCGATGAGGTGATGGCGATCATGCTGCCCTCCTTCCGCGCTGAGCGGGCCCAGAGCTATTCGCCCTTCCTGCCGGTTCACCCGGTGACGCGCGTCGTCATGCAGGTGCCGATCGAGGAATGGGATGTGGGGCGCGGCATGATCGTCTGGCGCGATCCGGCGAACGGCGAGCGCTTCGAGACCAAAGTGACCGGCGGCAACGCCAAGCTGCAATGGAAGCCCGATTGGGCGATGCGCTGGGCAGCGCTCGGCGTTGACTACGAGATGTCCGGCAAGGACCTGATCGACAGCGTCAAGCTGTCGGCGGAGATCTGTCGTGCGCTCGGTGCCGAGCCGCCCGAAGGGTTCAGCTACGAGCTCTTCCTCGACGAGAACGGTAAGAAGATCTCGAAGTCGATCGGCAACGGCCTCACCATCGACGAATGGCTGAGCTACGGCACTCCCGAAAGCCTCAAGCTGTTCATGTACCAGAATCCGCGCGCGGCGAAGCGGCTCTACTTCGACGTCATCCCGCGCCAAGTCGACGACTATCTCACCTTCCGCTCGAAATATGAGGAGCAGGGCATCGAGGAGCGGCTGCGCAATCCCGTATGGCATATCCATGCGGGCTCGCCCGCCGGCCCCGCCAGGACCTCCGCCAAGACCTCCTCGAACAGCCTGGTCCGAGGGCTCGACTATGCGATGCTGCTGAACCTCGTTTCGGCTTCGAATTCGAGCGATCGCGACACTCTATGGGGCTTCATCAACCGCTACGCGCCGGGCGTCGATGCAAAGACGCGGCCCGAGATCGATGAGCTGGTCGGCCTCGCGATCCGCTACTATGAGGACTTCGTGCGGCCCGCGAAGCGCTTCAAGGCGGCGAGCGAGGCAGAGCGCTCAGCGCTCGCCGATCTCGACGCCGCGCTCGCGGCGCTGCCGCGCGACGCGGACGCCGCGACCATCCAGGCTGTGGTCTACGAGGTCGGCCGCGCCCACTTTCCCGACAGCTCCGGCAAGACGAAGACGCCGGATGGACGCCCGGGTGTGTCGCAGGCCTTCTTCCAGAGTCTCTACCGCATCCTGCTCGGGCAGGAGCGTGGTCCGCGCTTCGGTTCCTTCGTGGAGATCTACGGCATCGCCGAGACGCGCGCCTTGATCGCCGCGGCCTTGGCGGGCGAACTCACGCCGAGAGCCGCCTAGGACGTCATCGCCTCAGCCACGGATCTTGTTTCAACGCATGATCATCTCCGAAAGGCTTGCAACCTTTCGCGATCATGCCCTCGGGAAAACGTGTCCCGTCGCTCGGGCGAAACGGTCAAAGCTTGTGCCTTGGGAAATTTCCGATCGCCCGACCTGCGTCATTCTCGGTCCGGGCTTCGCGGCGAGATGGCCTCACCGCATGTCGAGCTGAGCTCGCCTTCAAGTGCCGATATCGGATGTTCGGCAAAGGAGGATGTCGGGGCCAGAGCGGCCCCGAACATCATCTCATCACTTCGATTTGGTCTTCTTGGCAACAGTCGTGGCCTTCGCCTTGGTCTTGGCAGCGGGCTTCTTGGCCGCCGCCTTCTTGGCGGGGGCCTTTGCCTTGGAGGCGGCCTTCGGAGCAGCCTTTGCTTTGGCGGCTGTCTTCGGCTTGGCCTTCGCGGGCGCCTTCTTGGTAGCGGCCTTGGTAGTCTTAGCTGGCATTGCCATGGGAACTCCCCTGCGTTGATTCGCAGGTAAACCCTACCACGACTTGTCAAGCAAGAAAAACGATATTGTTTTCCTTCAACACATTACTGCCTCAGGCCGGCCCTGCGCGCCCTCGGGGCGGTGTGGAGCCGACCCATTCCGGCGCACCTTTCTTCGGTATTGAAGGGGCGCAATTCAACAACCTCGTTGCGCGGCGCCGCAAT
>JBIOEK010000011.1:0-19954 GCA_044445925.1 Hyphomicrobiales bacterium | reverse complement strand
TCGCTACACCGAGGCGCGCCTCACCGAGGTCGCCCGCCTCCTGCTGGAAGGCATCGACGAGGACGCGGTCGATTTCCGCGACACCTATAACGGCGAAAACCAGGAGCCGGTGGTTCTCCCCGCCGCCTTCCCGAACCTGCTCGCCAATGGCTCGCAGGGCATCGCGGTCGGCATGGCGACCTCGATCCCACCCCATAATGCCGCCGAGCTCTGCGACGCGGCGCTGCATCTGATCGAGCATCGCAAGGCGACGACGGCCGAGCTTCTGACCTTCGTGCAAGGTCCGGATTTTCCGACCGGCGGCGTCGTGGTCGAGCCGAAGGAGGCGATCCACCAGGCCTATGAGACCGGCCGCGGCAGCTTTCGCGTGCGGGCTCGCTGGGGGAAGGAGGAGGGCGGGCGTGGCACCTGGGTCGCGGTGGTCACCGAGATTCCTTACGGCATCGCCAAGGGCCGCCTGATCGAGCGCGTCGCCGAGCTCCTGGAGAACAAGAAGCTGCCCCTGGTCGCTGATCTGCGCGACGAGAGCGCCGAGGATGTGCGCGTCGTCATCGAGCCGAGGAACCGCTCCGTCGATCCGGCCGTGATGATGGAATCGCTGTTCCGCGCCACCGATCTCGAGAGCCGCATCCCGCTCAACATGAACGTGCTGATGGCGGGACAGATCCCGCGCGTCGTCTCCCTGGGCGAGGCGCTTCTCGCCTGGCTCGATCATCGCCGCGAGGTGCTGGTGCGCCGCTCGCAGCATCGCCTGGCGGCCATCGAGCGCCGCCTCGAGATCCTGGGCGGCCTGCTCATCGTCTATCTTGACCTCGACGAGGTGATCCGCATCATCCGGCAGGAGGACGAGCCGAAAACGGAATTGATGCGCGTATTCACGCTTACGGAGCTTCAGGCCAATGCCATTCTCGACACCAGGCTGCGCGCCTTGCGCAGGCTGGAGGAGATGGAGCTGAAGCGCGAGCTCGAGACGTTGACCGTGGAAAAGGGCCAGATCGAGCGCCTCATCGGCTCGCAATCGCGACAATGGAAGCTGCTCGCGGCCGATATCCGGGAAGTCCGCAAGGCATTCGGCCCGCAGACCAAGCTCGGCAAGCGCCGCACGACATTCTCGGAAGCCGCGCCCCTGGCCGATGTCGAGCTCGCCGAGGCGATCATGGAGCGCGAGCCGCTGACCTTCGTGCTCTCGGAGAAGGGCTGGGTGCGCGCCCTCAAGGGCCATGTCCAAGACCTTGCGAGCCTGCAGTTCAAGGGCGATGACGCCCTCAAGCTGTCTTTCTTCACGGATTCGACCGCGAAGATCCTGGTGCTCGCCTCGAACGGCAAGCTCTACACCCTCGACGCGAGCAAGCTGCCGGGCGGACGCGGCTTCGGCGATCCGGTCAAGCTGGTCGTCGATTTCGACGAGGGCGCCGACGTGGTCACCGCGGTAGCTTATCGGCCGGGAACCAAGCTGCTCGTGGTGGGCTCGGATGCGCGCGGCTTCATCGCGCCGGCCGACGAGGTCGTGTCGTCGACGCGCAAGGGCAAGCAATTGCTGAATATCCGCCCGCCGGCGCGCGCGGCCCTCCTGGTGCCGGCCGACGGCGACCACATCGCCGCGATCGGGGAGAACCGCAAGCTGATCGTTTTCCCCCTGCTCCAGGTCGCGGAGATGTCGCGCGGCTCGGGCGTGCGCCTGCAACGCTACCGGGATGGCGGGCTGTCGGATGCGCGCGTCTTCCGCTTGGGGGAGGGGCTCACATGGACCGACACCTCGGGCCGCACCTGGACCGTGGCCAAGGCCGACCTCGCCGACTGGATCGGCAATCGCGGCGATGCCGGACGCCTGCCGCCCAAGGGCTTCCCGAAGTCGAACCGCTTCTCGTGAGAGAGGGCGAATGGCGAGCGGCGAAGAGCGAGTAGCAAGAAGAGCTCGACCTTATATCTTCCACTCGCTATTCGCCGCTGCGAGCGAAGGGGCGGCTGCGCATTGACGCTACGCGAGGCTCACACTATAAGCCCGCCTCCGGTCAGGCTCAGCGTCCGTCGCGGCTTTGGCCCCACCTATCGTCAATCGAAGACGCATCCTCCGGATGAAGGAAAGCGTCGCGTCAGGGAATTCCGATGGCCAACACCTCTTCGGCCAAGAAGGCTGTCCGCCAGGCATTGCGGCGCGCCGAGGTCAACAAGACCCGCAAGAGCCGTTTCCGCAGCTATGTGCGCAAGGTCGAGGAGGCGATCGCTTCTGGCGACGCCGCCGCGGCCCAAGCGGCCCTCAAGGTCGCCGAGCCTGAATTGATGCGCGCCGCCCAAAAGGGCGTGTTGCATAAGCGCACCGCGTCAAACAGGGTTTCGCGGCTCTCCGCGCGCGTGAAGAAGGTGGGCTGAGGCTCGCCGAAAGCCGCGCGGGCCAAGAGGTCCGAGCCGGCCTTTTCCACAACTGATTCACTGCGGCGGATGATCGCGCCGGTAACGGATGCGACATGCGTGCCGCAGTGTTGCCTCATTGCGCCTGAATCTCGCCACAGGAATTAGTGGCGAATTGGGGGCTCAAGATCATTTGCCGTCTATTCGATCACGGAAATTTGAACGGAGTCATGAGCTTGCCCGCCAAGGGCTCGTCCGACCTGCTGCGAGCCGTTCGCCCCATCAATTTTCCGCGGAGTCAAGTAGTTAATTTTCAATTAACGCCGTCCCCTATTTATCCACAGCCCCCACAGTGAAATATCGATGAAGCGCAACGGCTTGGAGACCCGCGGCTCGTGAGGCCTTCGCGGCGCGCGCCGGCCCGCCAAGCGAATCATGGGCCGGCATTGAAACGAGTCGATTGCGGGGCGGGCGCCGAGATGCTTACGTGAATTCAGCGAGACGGGCGGGCGGCGACGACTGGGATCATCGCCGAGCGACATTGGGCAACGGCGCTCGCGACCTGGAGTCGACGATGGAATTCTTCGATCAACTTGGATCATCGCCTTCATGTGTCGATTCCATTGTCTATTGCTTGCTATTCCCAAGTACTGAATTCGCGCGCAACTAGGTGAGTTTCGCCTAGCTTCGCTCTTCGCCCTCAAGCGCCACAATCCACCGCGTTCACCGCTCGACCCTGCCGCAGGCAGAGCCGGGCAAGGGCAACGCATGTCCGCAGCTTCCGACTTTTCCGGCTTTCATTACCATGTTCGAGAACATCACGCAGACCCAGGCTGGCCAGCCACCTCTTCGGGCCGAGATCGTCGCGGACGAAGTTGGACTGCCGGTTGTCGGAGGTGTCGCCGGCACGGCCACGCTGGCGCAGATTTGGGAGCGCGTCCGGCGCAAGCTGCGCGCCGAGCTCGGCGAGGACGTGGTCGCCAGCTGGTTCGGCTCGCTCGAACTTTCCGGGATCGAAGGCGGCATCGCGCAGTTGAGCGTGCCGACACGGTTTCTCAAGAGCTGGATCGACACCCATTACGCGGAGCGGCTGCACAAGCATTTCGCGGTCGACGGCTATGCGGTGGGCGTCGAGGTTACGGTGCGCGGGGTCAGCGACCATCGCGCCCAGATGAAGCGGATGCAGGCGCGGCCGGTTGGCGGCCCGGCGCCCTGCGAGAGCCCGGCCCAATCGGGGCGGCCCGAGCCGCGCCCGGCGCAGAATATGCGCCCGGTTGCCGGAGGCGCGGCAGGACAAGACAAGAAGCAGCAGGAGGTCTCGATGCCTCTGGCGATCGCCGCCGCCCTCGACCGCCAGCTGACCTTCGACAATTTCGTCGTGGGTCGTTCCAATCAATTCGCCTGCGCAGCGGCGCGCAAGGTGGCCGAGACCATCGGCGGTCAAGCCGTCTACAACCCGCTCTACATCCATGCCGCGGTCGGTCTCGGCAAGACCCATTTATCGCAAGCGATGGCGCATGCCTGCGAATCGCAGGGCAAACGTGCGCTCTATCTCACGGCGGATCGCTTCATGCATGGATTCGTGTCGGCGCTACGCTCGCAGACGGCGATCCAGTTCAAGGACCAGATGCGCAACATCGATCTCCTGATCGTCGACGACGTTCAGTTCCTGCAGGGTAAGACCGTGCAGCAGGAATTCTGCCACATCATCAACGGGCATGCCGATGCAAGGCGGCAGATGGTGGTCGCGGCCGACCGTCCGCCCGGCGACCTCGAGGGCCTCGATGAGCGCATCAAGTCAAGGCTCGCCGGCGGATTATGCGTCGAGATTTGCGCCTTCGACGAGGATTTGCGCCGACGCATCCTCGAGCGGCGCATCGGGGCGGCGAGCGCGCGCGACCCGTCCTTCAAGGTGCCGCCGGCGGTCATCGACTTCGTTGCCTCGGCGATCACTAGCAATGGGCGCGATCTTGATGGCGCGGTGAACCGCCTGCTCGCGCATGCGAGCTTTGCTGGAGCGCATGTGACGCTCGAATCGGCGGAGATCGCCATTCGCGACCTGATCCGCACCCGCGAGCCCAAGCGCGTGCGAGTCGAGGAAATCCTCAAGCTCGTTTCGGTCCATTTCAACGTGACGCGCGCCGATATTCTCTCGTCGCGGCGAACCGCGAGCGTGGTGCGCCCGCGCCAGATCGCCATGTACCTGTCGAAGACGCTCACCTTGCGCTCGCTTCCCGAGATCGGCCGGCGCTTCGGAGGGCGCGACCACACCACCGTGCTGCACGCGGTGCGCAAGATCGAAGGCCTGATCGGGGCCGATCCCGCGCTCAAGGACGAGATCTCGCTCCTCAAGCGCATGCTGACCGATTGATGCGGCGGCGCGGAGATCGAGGGAGATCTCGCCTCGCAAATCGAACCGCCGGCCGCACCCAAATTCTTGCTTTGTCGCATTTTCTCATCGCAAACGGTTACCCGTTCGCTTGAAAATGCTCTAGGCTGCGCTTCGGATAACCGCGGTGCAGTGCTTGCGTCGCGGCGCGGGCTCGTCCAAATTCGCTGACCTTCGCGGGCGGGGTTGATCAAAGCGGCCCGATCTCGCGAGTTCCCCGGTCGCCGAAGAGTGCCCACCATGAAAGTCACCCTTGAACGGGCTTCGCTCCTGAAGTCCCTCGGCCATGTCCACCGCGTGGTGGAGCGCCGCAACACCATTCCGATCCTGTCGAATGTGCTGGTGCGCAGCGTTGATGGCGCGCTCACCTTCAAGGCGACGGATCTCGATATGGAGGTGAGCGAGACGGTGCCCGCCGAGATCATCCAGGGAGGCGGGGTCACGGCGCCGGCGCATACGCTTTACGAAATCGTGCGCAAGCTGCCCGAAGGCAGCCAGGTGACCCTGGAGACGACGGGCGAGGGCAGCCAGATGACGTTGCGCTCGGGGCGGTCGCGCTTCACGCTCTCGACCTTGCCGGAGACGGACTTCCCGGACATCTCGGTGGGCGATATGCCGCACCGCTTCGAGATCAAGGCCCCCGTGTTGAAGCGGCTCTTCGACAAGACCCATTTCGCCATCTCGACGGAGGAGACGCGCTATTATCTCAACGGCGTGTTCCTGCACGAGATGAACGGACCCGACGGACCGGTGCTGCGTGCCGTGGCGACGGACGGTCACCGGCTGGCGCGCGTCGAAACCGAAGCGCCGCAGGGCACGGCTGGCATGCCGAGCGTGATCGTGCCGCGCAAGGCCGTGGCCGAAATTCAGAAGTTGCTCGAAAATCAGGAAGGCGATGTCACCGTCGAATTGTCGGCGACCAAGATCCGTCTCTCGGTAGGCACGGTCGTGCTGACCTCGAAGCTGATCGACGGCACCTTTCCCGACTATCAGCGCGTCATCCCCTCCGGCAATGACCGCACGCTGCTCGTCGACAAGGAGGCGTTCGAACGCGCCGTCGATCGCGTCTCGACGATTTCGAGCGAGCGCGGCCGGGCGGTCAAGCTCTCCCTCGCCTCGGGTCGCCTGACGCTCTCGGTCACCAATCCGGATGCCGGCAACGCCACCGAGGAGATCGAGGCGGAATACGAGTCGCCCGCCCTCGATATCGGCTTCAATGCGCGCTACCTCCTCGACGTGCTCAGCCAGTTCGACGGCGAGAATGCGGTGCTCAAGCTCGCCGAAGCCGGTTCCCCCACGCTGATGCAGGAGAGCGAAGGTGCGTCCGCGCTCTATGTGTTGATGCCGATGCGCGTGTGAAGGCCTGCCCGCCGAGGCTCGCGTGATCACGCCTCGCGTCGCACGCCTCAAGCTCACCGACTTCCGCAGCTTTCAGACGCTCGATGCGCAGTTCGAGGCGATGCTGGTCGCGCTCTGCGGCGAGAACGGCGTCGGCAAGACCAACCTCCTCGAGGCTTTGTCGCTTCTGGCGCCGGGGCGCGGGCTGCGGCGGGCACCGCTCGCGGAGATGACGCGCATCGGCGGCTCAGGCGCCTTCGCGGTCGTCGCTCATCTCGAAGGGGTTCACGGCCAAACCGTGCTCGGAACCGGAACCGAGGTTTCGCCGGCTTCCGCAAATCCGGGCAGGCGGGTGCGCGTCAACGGTGCGCCCGCCGCCTCGTCCGGCGCCTTCGCCGAGCATCTGCGCCTGGTCTGGATGACGCCCGCGCTCGACGGGCTGTTCAACGGCCCGCCCGGCGATCGCCGGCGCTTCGTCGACCGCCTGGTTCTCGCCATCGATCCCGGCCATGCGGGGAGGGCCGCTTCCCTCGATCAGGCGCTGCGCTCCCGCAACCGGCTTCTCGACGAAACCCGCCCCGACACGGCCTGGCTCGACGCGCTCGAGCGGCAGATCGCGGAGCTTAGCATCGCGGTCGCCTTCGCGCGCCGGGAGACGGTCGAGCGCCTAGGCGCGCTGATCGCCGCGCGGCGCGACGACGCTTCGCCCTTCCCGTTCGCCGAGCTGGCCCTCGTCGGCGAGACCGATACCTTGATCTTGGAGCATGCCGCCATCGTGGCCGAGGACATGCTGCGCCGGGCCTTGAGGGGAACGCGCGCGCGCGACCGCACCGCGGGGCGCACCCTGATCGGCCCCCAGACGTCCGATCTCCTGGTGCGGCACGGACCGAAAGGCATCCCCGCCGCGCGCGCCTCGACCGGCGAGCAGAAGGCGCTGCTCATCGGCCTCGTCATGGCGCATGCCCATCTCGTGGCGCAGATGAGCGGCATCGCCCCGCTGGTGCTGCTCGACGAGGTGGCTGCGCATCTCGACCCCTTCCGCCGCGAGGCCTTGTTCTCGACGCTCGCGACCCTCGGCAGCCAAGTCTTCATGACCGGCGCCGATCGGGCCCTGTTCGGCGATCTGCCGCGGAGCGCGAGGCTATTCGCCGTGACGCCCGGGAATGTCGGCCCGGCGGGGCCGTGAGGCCCCCTTGGGCGGGAATGTGGTGAAGGCTACGCGACATATGGCCGAGGCAGGCAAAGCGCCCTTGACGCGCGCAAGCTTGCCGGCCAAGCGGTGATCATGCGAGGCCCGCCCGACGCGACCTTGAGAACCTTTGGCTGGAGCGAATGCTTGCGCTGGTGCGCCGTGATGACGCTCGGGCTCGTGCTCGCGGCTTTCCTCTTCGTCACCCTCGTCGACCCCTATGGGGCCAATCCGCTGCGCATCCCTTTCGAGCGGCCCCTGATGGATATCAATCAGCGCTTCATGTTTCCGCAGGTGCTGCGCTCGGGGCAATTCGACAGCGCCGTCTTCGGCACCTCGACCGTCAGGCTGTTGAAGCCTTCCGATCTCGAGGCGGGTTTCGGGGGACATTTCGCCAATTTCGGCATAAATGCCGCGACGCCCTTCGAGCAGAGCGAAGCCGTCCGCCTCTATCTCTCGCATACGCCTCGGCTGCGGACCCTCGTCTGGGGCATCGATGCGGGCTGGTGCGAGAAAGATGCCGACGCGCCCGAGAAGCTCGTGACCGAGCGCGCCTTCCCGCCCTGGCTTTACGCTGGAAACGGCTGGGCTTCGATCCCGCATCTGTTCAATCTGCGCACGCTCGAGATCTCGTCTCGTCTCGTCCTGAACCGCTTCGGCCTGATGAAGGAGCGACTGCCGCGCGACGGCTATGAGGTGTTCACGCCGCCGGAGACTGCCTATGATCTTGTCCGCGCGCGCCAATATATCGCGGCCCAACAAATCTGGATCGGGGGGCGACGGCCGATCGATGCGACCACGCCTGCCTCTGAAGCGCGCCCGGAGGAGCGCGCCTCATGGCGCTATCCGGGTCTCGATTTCCTAAAGCTGGCGCTCGCGCAGCTTCCCGAAGGAGCGCGTCTCGTGATCCTGTTCCCGCCGGTGCATATGGCGATCGAGCCGAAGCCCCTCTCCTTCGAGGAAGCTTACGTGAATGACTGCAAGAGACGAGTCGCCGCCATAGCTCATGCGCATCAAGGGATCGCGGTCGATTTCGCCTTCGCCTCGCCGATCACGCGCGAGGACGCGAACTATTGGGACGCGCTGCATTATCGGCTGCCGATCGCCAAACGCATCGCGGAGGCCTTGAGCCAGGCGCAGCACGGGGTGGTGGCCGAGGATTTTCGGGTGATCATGATCCGATGACGCTGCAGCCGCAGCCCCGCCCGCGGCGCCCTCACGCTTGCGTGGCCTCCGCCTCGCCCCTCGCCCATCCTTCCTTGATCTCGCCGATCGCGTCCTCGAGCCGGCCCGCGGCGATCGCCATGCGCAGCTCGGCCATCAGCTCCTGGTAATAGGCGATATTGATCGCGGTGAGCATCATCATGCCGAGGATCTCGCCAGCCTTCGTCAGATGATGCAGATAGGCGCGGCTCCAATCACGCGCCGCCGGCGAGGTCGAGCGTTCGTCCAACGGACGGGCATCATCGGCATGGCGGGCATTCTTGAGATTGACCTTGCCGAAGCGCGTATAGGCAAGGCCGTGGCGGCCGGCTCTGGTCGGCAACACGCAGTCGAACAGGTCGATGCCGCGCCGAACCGCCTCGACGATATCGTCGGGCGTGCCGACGCCCATCAAATAATGCGGCCGGTCGGCGGGCAGATGCGGCACCGTCGCCTCGATCATGCGCAACATCACCTCCTGCGGCTCCCCTACCGCAAGGCCACCGATGGCGTAGCCCTGGAATGGCATCGCGGAGAGCGTTCTCGCACTTTCGATGCGCAGGCTGTCGACCGCGCCGCCTTGCACGATGGCGAAGAGGGCCCGGCCTCTGGGCCGTCCGAACGCGGCAAGACATCGCTGCGCCCAGGCAAGCGACAGCCGCATGGCCTTCTCGGCGACCTTGTCCGACGCGGGCAGCGCCACGCATTCGTCGAGCTGCATCACGATGTCGGCGCCGAGCAAGCTTTGGATCTCGATGGCGCGCTCGGGCGTGAGCTCGTGCGAGGAGCCGTCGATATGGGAACGGAAGGTCACGCCACCCTCGCTGATCTTGCGCAAGTTGGCGAGCGACATGACCTGAAACCCGCCCGAATCGGTCAGGATCGGGCCCTGCCAATTCATGAAGCGGTGCAAGCCTCCGAGCGCTGCGATGCGCTCGGCGCCGGGCCGCAGCATAAGATGATAGGTGTTGGCGAGCACGATATCGGTGCCGAGGGCGCGGACCTCGGCCGGATACATCGCCTTAACGCTCGCCGCTGTGCCGACCGGCATGAAGGCCGGCGTACGGATGGCGCCGCGCGGCGTCGAGATTTCGCCCTGGCGCGCCGCGCCGTCTTGCGCCGCGATGGCGAAGGAAAGCGTGCCGTCAGAAATGGAGCGGGTCAATGCGCGTAATCTTATCGAAGAGATAGGGGACGCCGTCGTGTTGAGGGGCGCTTGCCGCCAATATGCGCACGTGTTTCGTCATTCCTCATCCTTCCTGTCGCCGGTCGGAAATAGCAGGCTCGCGTCGCCATAGCTGTAGAAGCGATAATGGCCGGCGATGGCGTGGGCATAGGCGCGCCGCATCGTCTCCATGCCGGAAAAGGCGCTGACCAGCATGAACAACGTCGAGCGAGGCAGGTGGAAATTGGTGAGGAGCGCATCGACCGCCTTGAAGCGGTAGCCGGGCATGATGAAGATCGCCGTTTCTCCCGCGAATGGGGCAAGCCTGCCGTCCGGCGCCGCGGCGCTTTCGATCAGGCGCAGCGAGGTCGTGCCGACGGCGACCACGCGGCCGCCCGCGGCGCGTGCCGCGTTGATCGCCTCGGCCGCCTGTGCGTCAATGCGGCCCCATTCGGCATGCATGCGATGTCCGCCCGTGTCATCGGCCTTGACGGGGAGAAAGGTGCCGGGACCCACATGCAGGGTGACGGTCGCGATGGCGATGCCGCGCTCGCGCATCGCCGCGATCAGCTTGGATGTCAGGTGCAACCCGGCAGTCGGCGCGGCGACGGCCCCCGGCTCGCGCGCATAGACAGTCTGATAGTCGCCGCGGTCTCGGGCGTCATCAGGCCTGCGGCCGGCGATGTAGGGCGGCAGCGGCATGTGCCCGAAACGCTCGATCGCCTCCTCGAGCGCCGGCCCGTGAAAATCGAAGGCGAGATCGACCTCGCCCTCCTCCCCCTTGGCGATGACCGTCGCCAGCAGCCGCCCAAGCTCGCAGGCTATGGCGTCGGAGCTTTCGCCGAAGACGACGCGGTCACCGATCTCGAGCCGTTTCGCCGGCCGCGCCAAAACCCGCCAGCGATCCTCGGCAAGGCGCCGGTGCAGCAGGATCTCGATGCGCGCGGTCGCTTCCCCGCGCGTCCTGAGGCCGAAGAGACGCGCCGGGATGACGCGCGTATCGTTGAGGACGAGCACGTCGCCCGCGCTTAGCAGGCCGGGCAGGTCGGCGACCCGGCGATCGCTGAGCTCTCGGGCATCGCCTGGCCGCACGACGAGGAGGCGCGCGCTCTCGCGCGGGACAGCGGGCCTGAGCGCGATCAGCTCCTGCGGTAGCGCGAAATCGAAGAGCTCGACGCGCAACGCCGCCTCAGGCGAGATCGGGCCCCGTCACGAAGCCTAAGCGGCCTTGCCGTCGGCCGCGATGCGCGCTTTCACGATGCGGTCGGGATCGCGCACCGGCTCGCCGCGCTTGATCTTGTCGACATTCTCCATCCCCTTGGTCACCTTCCCCCAGGCGGTGTATTGCTTGTCCAGGAAGCGCGCATCGCCGAAGCAGATGAAGAATTGCGAGTTCGCCGAGTTCGGGCTCGAGGCGCGCGCCATCGAGCAGACGCCTCGCACATGCGGCTCGCTGTTGAACTCGGCGTCGATATTGCCGAGATCGGAGCCGCCGGTGCCGGTGCCATGCGGGCATCCGGTCTGCGCCATGAATCCGTCGATGACGCGGTGGAAGACGACGCCGTCATAGAAGCCCTGTCGCGTGAGCGCCTTGATGCGCTCGACGTGCTTGGGCGCGAGATCGGGGCGCAGCGCAATAGTGACGTCGCCTTTGGTCGTCTCGAGAATCAGGGTGTCCTCGGGGCTTGCGGCCATGATCAACTCCTTATGGGCGCTTTCGCGGGTTTGACGATGCGGATGCTGAAAGGTCTCCCGGCGAGCGCTCCGCCGAGGCCATCGGTGAAAGGCAAGGGCGCGCAGGCGATGAGCGCATGGCCGATCGCCCTTTCGAAAGCCTGTCTCGCATCCGCCGACAGGCCCGGTTGCACATAGGTGAACCGGGGTTCGCCGAGGATGTCGCCATGGCGCGTGAAACTGAAGCGGATGGTCGCGGAGAGCTCCTGCGTGCCGTCCCCGCCGAGGGCCCCCGAGAAACAGCCGCGCAACGCGCCGAACACCTCTCGGATGGTGTTCAGCCTGCCATGGGCCGGCACGGGCGCTGCGGCCGCGGGCGGCTGCGTCTTGACACCGCCTTGGGGCAGCAGGACCAGCGTCAGCCGCAATTCCTGGCCGAAGGCGTCGTCGTAATGGTCATAAGGTCCGCAAGCTCCGGGATTGCCGGTAAACTGGCAGAATTCCGAGAGCTGGGCCCGGGCAGGCGTCGAGATCGAAAGCATGAGTGGAAAGATCAAGACAGCCAAGATCGGCAAGACCTGACGCAAGGCCGCCCGGGCGCGGCGCGGCGACGCCCCGCCCGGGTCCGAGGCGAAGGAGGGTGCCGCAACCCTCACTTCGGATCCGTGGCGAGGCGCAGGCGCAGGATCTTGTCGGGCGCCGTGACCGCGCCGCTGCCTTGGGCACCCTTCTTGATCTTGTCGACCACGTCCATTCCCGAAACCACCTCGCCGAAGACGGTGTATTTGTTGTTGAGGAAGGATGCGTCCGCAAAGCAGATGAAGAACTGGGAATTGGCGCTGTTCGGGTCGCTGGTCCGTGCCATGCCGACCGTGCCGCGAGTGAAGGGCGTCGAGGAGAACTCGGCCGGAAGGTTCGGCAGGTCGGAACCGCCAGAGCCGTCGCCGCTCGGATCACCGGTCTGGGCCATGAAGCCCGCGATCACCCGGTGGAAGGTGAGCCCGTCATAGAATTTGCGCTTCACCAAGGTCTTGATCTGCGCGACATGCTTGGGCGCGAGATCTGGCCGCAGCCTGATGGTCACGTCGCCATCCTTGGTGGTCAGGATGATCGTGTTCTGCGGGTCTGGCTTCCCTTGAGCGGAGGCCGGCCCAGGCGCGGCGATCAAGGCGGCGCAGAAGGCGAATGCGAGAGCAAGCGTGCGGATCACGTCGACGACCTTTCTTGAGAGCAAGAGCGAATTTCGAGCGCGGGACCAGTCCGGGGCGGAAATGGCGGATCGCTTCAACGCGGAAACCTTTCGCGCAGCTTGCGCGCAACCGAAGGCGGCACGAAGCCCGAGATATCCCCGCCCATCGAGGCGATCTGACGCACAAGCGTGGCCGTGATGGGGCGAACCATGGGAGAGGACGGCAAGAATACGGTGAGCACGTCGGGCGCCATCGCCTCGTTCATGCCCGCCATCTGCATTTCGTAGTCGAGATCGGTGCCGTCGCGCAGCCCCCTGATCAGGATGGAGGCGCCGAACCGGCGGGCCGCGAACACGACGAGATCGTCGAAGGGGACGACCTCGAGGCTGGCGCCGGCGGCCTGCGCCAGCGGGCCCGCCACGTCGCCGATCATCTCCGCACGCGCCTCGACGCTGAATAGCGGCGTCTTGGCAGCCTGGGCGCCGATGCCGACGACCAGCCGGTTGGTCAGGCGGAAGGCATGGCGCAGCACATCGAGATGTCCGTTGGTCAACGGATCGAAGGAGCCCGGATAGAAGGCGGTCGGCGACATGGGGGCTTGCGTTAGCCCGCTTCCCACCGCGCGGCAAGCCCGGGCCGCGATTCCTCGCGATTCCGCTCCTGCGGACGGCGCAATCGGCGGATGCAGCAACGCGTCGGCGCAAGCGATCTGCGCGGGGCCGCAGGGTGCGATCGGACTCTCCCGGGCAGGGCCCCGGCCGCTCGGGCCGGCCGAGGCGCGGGCCGCGATATTCATCAGTTCGATAGGAGTTGTTGAGGGCTGTTTAACCTGAACATCCATTCACGATTTGGAATTAACTACTTGGCATGGGCCAGGTGGGATTATCTTGGCGGACAGGGAAACAGACCGGCAAAAAGTCGGGGAGGCGTTAGACATGCTAGGGGATAAAATGTACCCGTATTTCGATGAATATCTACGCTCGATCGTCATCGCAAAGCAGATCGAGATCGAAGATATTCGAGCCATCCGCACCGTCCTCGAAGAGGAGGTGGCCGCCGACCGGCGCATCATCGAGCAGCTGCTCGATGTCGACCGCTCGGTGCGAGGGGGCTCGGAGTGGCGAGGCTTCCTGGCGGAGACGATCGCGGACTATGCCGTGTGGGTGGAGGGCCCGCTCGGGGTAATCTCGGCCGAGACCAGCGCCTGGTTGATCGCGGCAATGTGCGGCCCGGACGGAATGCCGGCGCCCTGCGCGGCAAGCGTGGTGCATGCGCTGATCGCCCAGGCGGACGAGACCCACTCATCCTTGACGCTGTTCGCCCTTTCGACGCCTTGCGGCTCGTCCTGGGCACGGCCGAGCACCAAGGCGTGGGAAAGAGCTGCCGACTTCGTGATGTGAGATCGTGCGCTCCGCTTTCACGGCGCAAGCGCGCAATGCCCCTCGGCTTGCCGTTGCAACGCTGAATTCCGCTCAATGCGTTGGAACGACGACATGAAGCGTTAAGCAAGCCCCGATTTCGGGCCGGTGCCGCCAAGAAGAGCCGTCGGAGCCGGAACGAGCGGGCAGCTTTGCCTCCGGCCCGATCGCGGCGAGGCGCAACGGCTTGCGCGAACATGGTCTTTTCGGAGAAACCGGTTTCCACTTTTGCGGATCATGCTCTAAAGGCGGGAACTTAACTCCGCCTGACGGGGCAAGCCGTGTTCTCGAAGATTCTCATCGCCAATCGCGGCGAAATCGCCTGTCGCATCATCAGGACGGCGAAGCGCCTCGGCATCCGCACGGTCGCGGTGTTCTCGGACGCCGATCGCGACGCGCTGCATGTCGAGATGGCCGACGAAGCAGTTGCCATAGGGCCGGCCGCAGCCGCCGAGAGCTATCTCGCGATCGACAAGATCCTCGATGCCTGCCGCAGGACCGGCGCCGAGGCGGTGCACCCGGGCTATGGCTTCCTCTCCGAGCGCGCGGCCTTCGCGGAGGCGCTCGCGGCCGCGGGCATCGTCTTCATCGGTCCCAATCCCGGCGCCATCGCCGCAATGGGCGACAAAATCGAATCGAAGAAATTCGCCGCCGCGGCCAAAATCTCGACGGTGCCGGGCCATCTCGGCGTGATCGAGGACGCGGCGCAGGCGGCGCGAATAGCCGACGAGATCGGCTATCCGGTGATGATCAAGGCCTCCGCCGGGGGCGGCGGCAAAGGCATGCGCATCGCCTACCGGCGTGCCGAGGTCGAGGAAGGTTTTGCGCGGGCGAAATCGGAGGCTCTGTCCTCCTTCGGCGATGATCGCGTCTTCGTGGAGAAGTTCATTCGCGACCCGCGCCATGTCGAGATCCAGGTGCTCGGCGACAAGCATGGCAACGTCATTCATCTGGGCGAGCGGGAATGCTCCGTGCAGCGCCGCAATCAGAAGGTGCTCGAGGAGGCGCCGAGCCCGCTTCTCGACGCAAGGACGCGGGCCAGCATGGGGGCGCAGGCCGTTTCCCTCGCCAAGGCCGTCGGCTACGATTCGGCCGGCACGGTCGAGTTCGTGGCGGGCCAGGATCGCTCCTTCTTCTTCCTGGAGATGAATACGCGCCTGCAGGTCGAGCATCCGGTGACCGAGATGGTGACCGGCATCGACCTCGTCGAGGAGATGATCCGCATCGCCGCGGGCGAGAAGCTCCGCTTCACTCAAGGAGATGTGAGGCTCGCCGGTTGGGCCGTCGAATCGCGCGTCTATGCGGAGGATCCGACACGAAATTTCCTGCCCTCGATCGGGCGGCTCACCACCTACCGGCCACCGCGCGAAGGCGCGCTCGGCAATGGCCGCGTGCGTAACGATACCGGCGTGCGCGAGGGCAGCGAGATCTCGATCCATTACGATCCGATGATCGCCAAGCTCGTCACCCATGCGCCGACCCGCGCCGAGGCGATCGAGACCCAAGCGCTGGCGCTCGATGCCTTTGCGCTCGAGGGCATCCGCCACAACATCCCCTTCCTGTCCGCCGTGATGAACCATCCGCGCTGGCGCGAGGGAAGGCTGTCCACGGGCTTCATCGCCGAGGAGTTTCCGCAAGGCTTCGGGCTCGCTCCGCCCGAGGGGGAAAGGGCGCGCGAGGTCGCCGCCGTCGCCATCGCGGTCGATCACGCGCTCAACCTGCGCAAGCACGAGATCTCGGGCCGCATGGGAAATTGGCGCATCGCAGAATTTGCCGCCGAGCGGCGGGTGCGGATCGGCGACCAGACCTTCGAGGCAAGGGTCGCCATCGAGGGCGAGGACATGGTGGTCTCCTTCGCGGCGCCCGGCATCGCCCGCTTCAGGCTGTCCTCGAGCTGGCGGCCGGGCGAACCGAGCTGGCTCGGCACGATCGATGGCCGGGCCGTCGCCATGCAGCTCCGCCCCATCCTCAACGGCCTGTCGATCGCCCATGCGGGCACGCAGGCCGGCGTGCTTGTCTATGCGCCGCGCGAGGCCGAGCTCGCCGCCATGATGCCGCTCAAGCAGGCGGCGGGCCCCGGCACCGCCCTCACCTGCCCGATGCCGGGCCTGGTCAAGGCGATCTCCGTGAAGCCTGGCCAGGAGGTCAAGGCCGGCGAGACGCTGTGCATCGTCGAGGCGATGAAGATGGAGAACGTGCTGCGCGCGGAACGCGACGCCAAGGTCAAGACGATCCGCGTCAAGGAGGGCGACACGCTCGCCGTCGACGCCGTCATCATGGAATTCGCGTGAACCGATGCGCCTTTACTTTGCCTTCGGCGCCAACATGGACATCGCCGGCATGTCGCGGCGCTGCCCGGGCGCGCAGCCCGTCGGCCCGGCACGGCTCGATCACCATCGCTTCGCCATCGTGAATCCCGGCTTCGCGACGGTGATCGCGGCCAAAGGGTCGCAAGTCCATGGCGTGCTGTGGCGGCTCGGCCCCAGAGACCTCGCCGTGCTCGATGCCTATGAGAATCTAGCCTCAGGCCTCTACGGCCGCGCCGAGATGCCGGTCCGCCAGGGGACGCGCCTGCTGCGGGCGCTCACCTATTTCGTTCGCGATCCGAGGCCCGGAAGGGCACGTCCGGGCTATCTCGAGGAGTGCGTGCTGCCGGCGGCGCGCCATTGGGGGCTGCCCGCAGATTACATAAGCGCCATCGAAGGCTTCAGCGCGCCCGCGGGCGCGCGAGCGCCCTGGCGCGAGACGAAGCCCGTCTAGGGCCGGTTCACATTTGGGCACCAAAGCTTTTCGTTTTTGAGCGATTGCGACGCTGATGGCTTCAGTTGCGGGATAGGCGTGCCGGGCAAGTCCGGGCAATGCGAGCCTCAACCCTATCGCTCTGAAATCCATTGGCTTTTCATGAAAAGACCGTTCGCTCCGCGGCGATCATCCGGCCCCGAGAATGTTGAGGAATGTTGATTTTGAACATTGCACGCTCGGATTCCGGTAGCCGGCTATTTGATTCATCGGGAGGCTGGACGCGCTTCACCGCAAGGGTCTTCGCCTATGCCGCGCAGATCGGGGCCGACAGGCGAGGCCGCGCCAGATCGCCGCCGCGCGACCAGCGCAAGCTCCCACCCGCGGCGCTACAGATTCACTTGTCAAAGAGCCGCGCCCCGGCCATGGGCCGCGGCACGTCATTCTGAGGGTGGATCATAATCGAGGCGCAATGAGAACACAACCGGAACGATGGTCTCGAAACGTCGCGCTTGCATGAGCGCGGGACGACCTCAGATCGGATCGTCCGGGGCCCCGCCAATGGGTAGACAAAAGCCGATTCCGAAGCCATCGATTCGAAATTGTATGGCCGATTATTGAGATCTACCCTCCCGCGCAGCTCACCGAGGCGAGGGCGCGGCCATATTTCGCCGCGAGCGCGCCGGCGCTTGCATCGGCGCCGGCCTGATCGGCGGTCTTGGATGCCTGGCCGGCCGCGCCGAGGAAGGTCCTGACGGTGGCGGCCGGAACGATATTGTAGCTCGCCGCCGGAACGACGCCGCCGGGCAGCCGCTTGATATTCGCCTGGAAGGTGACGATCCCGGCGAGCGCGCCCGAACGGTCGAAGACCAGGCTGCCCGAAGGCGCCTGCAGCGGAGCGTGAATGCGCGAGGCCGACGGGGCCTCGCCGGCGGCAACCGATACATTCGCTTCGCCGTCGGCGGTCGAGGAGAGCACGATCACGCGATCGCCCGGCTGCATGTCGGAGGCCCGCAAGGCGACCCCCGCCGGCTGGGCGTCCGGGCCCGAACGCTCGAGAAGGGCAAGCCCGGACGCCGCGTCCGAACGCAGGATCTTCGCCTGCCCCCCCGCGAGCGTCGGCGCGGCGCAGCCCTCAGGCAGCGCCACGGTGAGGATATGCTTGGCATCGACCGCGAGACCCGAGAGCTTGAAGACGGGATGCGGAAGCGGCGGCGGCACGAGGGGCTTGCCCGGCAGAGCGACCGCGGGCCCGGGCGCTGCCGGCTTGCCGGGCTCGGGGAAAGGCACGAAGCTGTCGGCGATCGCGACGCTGATACGGTCGAAGGCGGGGTTCGGCGGGAAGTTGAAGACGAAGCCGCGAATGCCGGCCGCGCCGCTCGCCACCCGCGTGAAGAAGCGCTTGCCGCCCATGTCTCCCGTGATCACGAAGAAATCTGTTCGCAGGACCTTGTAGGTGATGTGCTTCGACGGGTCGGTCGTGCCTTGTTGGAAAAGCTCCGCGAGCGAGGTTTTGGACGGATCTTCCATGAAGGCTTCGAGGCTCGCGGAATTGTCCTTGGCCTTGAAGATGGCGCCAGTCTTTCCGACGGCACGCTGATCGAGCAGCTTGAGCGGGATGCCGATGCGGATGCCGCTCTTGGCGTCGTCGATGACCGTGAAGCCGGCCGCCTGGCGGGCCTTCGCGCCATCGGCGATCAGCGTGCCACGGCTCGCCGCCGTGAGAATGCCGTCGACCTTGGCCTTGGCACGAGCCTGATAAGCCTTGATGGCCGCGAGCGTGCCCTTGCCGAAACTGCCATCGGTGATGCCGGCGTAGTCGCCGGTCCAGACGAGCGCGTCCTGGATGGCGCGCCGATCGGCTTCCGGCATCGCCTCGAAGGCCGCTCTCGCCGCGGCGTCCGCTGGGGCTTCCGCCGCCGGCGCGGGCGCCGGGGCCTGCGCCAGGGCCTGCCGAGCGGCCATGAACTGCGCCGGCAAAGCAAGCGCCGCGATGAGGAAAATGCAAGCCGGCCCGAGAGTTGCGCGCCTCATTGTCATTTCGTCTCCGGTTCGCGGCGGTCTCGACTGGATTAGTCGCGGGGCGGCAATCCCGCAACCTTTTTAGTCACGGTGGCGGCGAACCGCCCATCCGCCAGCCGTTCCTTCGGCAATCATGAGCACAAATGACAGGATGGCCAAGAAAGATCGATGACACAACTGCGTTGAGATCATTGCTCGGACTTCGGGGATGCCCCAAAAGGAGCGTCGATCCCCGCTGCGCTCTTCTCCATGGAGGAAGAATTGCCTGCCTCATTCATCGTCAGACAAGTCGAGCCGGCGGATCGCCCGCGCTGGGAGCCGCTCTGGCTAGGCTACCTTACCTTCTACAAGGCGCAGCTCCCGCCCGAGGTGACGCAGATCACTTGGCGGCGCTTCTTCGACGGCATCGAGCCGATGCATGCGCTCGTGGCCGAGCAGGGAGAGGCGCTGATCGGCGTCGTACATTATCTCTTCCACCGCTCGACCTGGATGATCGGACCCAATTGCTATTTGCAGGATCTGTTCACCGCCGAAGCGGCGCGCGGCAAGGGCGTCGGCCGGGCCTTGATCGAGGCCGTCTATGCGCGTGCCGCAGAAGCTGGCGCTACCCGCGTCTACTGGCATACGCACGAGACCAACACCACGGCGCAGGCCCTCTACAACAAGGTCGCGACGCTTTCTGGCTTCATCCAATATCGCAAGGATGTGTGAGGGGGGCGCCAATCGGTGAGCCAAACCACCCGCCCCATCCTCGGCGTCGAGACCTCGATCCTCGGCCGCCCTTGGCGCGCGAGGCTAGACGCGGCGGGCGAGACGCGCGCCTTGGCGCTTGCCCAAGCCCATGGCCTGCCGGATCTCCTGGCGCGCGTGCTCGCGGCGCGCGCGCTCGGCGTCGACGAGATCGAGGCCTATCTCGCGCCGAAGCTGAAGGACCTGCTGCCCGATCCATCCTCGCTCGTCGATATGGACAAGGCGGTCGAGCGTCTCGCCCGAGCGGTGGCCAAAGGCGAGCATGTCGCCTTGTTCGGCGACTACGACGTCGATGGAGCCTGCAGCGTGGCGCTGCTCGGGGGCTATCTGCGCGGTCTCGGCTGCAAGCTCTCCATCCACATCCCCGACCGCATCACCGAAGGCTATGGGCCGAATATCGAGGCCATCACGGCGCTGTCGCGCGAAGGCGCGAGCCTCCTCGTCACGCTCGATTGCGGAACCATGAGCCATATCCCCCTGGCGCAGGCAAAGCAGCTCGGCCTCGACGTCATCGTGATCGACCACCAC
>JBIOEK010000010.1:0-21062 GCA_044445925.1 Hyphomicrobiales bacterium | reverse complement strand
GGTCCACAGGGAAGCGGCGCCAAACTTAAATAGAGGGCGCCCTCTCGGACGCTATTCGAGCTTCGGGTCTTGTCCAGCTTCGGGTCTTGGGCCGGGCGCGCAGGCAGGACCGCCCGCAAGATCAGGCGCCTATGGAAGCGCCGCAGGCGACGGGCCGCAGGCCGCGGTCTATAGTTCGGGATCGATCGCCACGTCGATGAGGGTCGGGCCGTCATGCTTGAAGCCGCGCGCGACCGCCGACAGCACATCCTCGATCGTCTGCGCCGCCACGGCGCGCGCGCCGAAGGATTGCGCGAGCTTGAGGAAGTCGACGTCCGGGTCGAGAAGGTCCATGGCGACGTAGCTTCCGGTCTGGGCGGCAAAGCCCCGCATGGCTCGCGTGCGCTGCTTCAAGATCCGGTAGGAGCGATTATTGAGGATGACGAAGACGGTCGACAGCCGTTCATGCGCGGCCGTCCACAGCGCCTGGATGGTGTAGAGAGAGGAGCCGTCGCCCGTCAGCGCGACCACGGGCCGGCCGGGCAGAGCGAGCTTGACGCCGACCGTGGCGGCAAGCCCCCAGCCTATGCCGCCGCCGCGCATGCCGAAGAAGCTCTGCGGATCGTCGCTGCGGATGAGCTCGCGCAGGCGCAGGCCCGAGGACAGCGCCTCCTCGACCACGACCGCATCGCCCGGCAAAGCCTCGCCCAGCGCCTGCAGCAGCGGCAGGGGGCGCAGGGGCTTAGCGTCCCGTTCGAGCCTCGCCTTGGCGAGCAATTCGGCGCGCTTCTCGGCAAGCGCCGCGACGGCGGCATCTCGCCTGCGTTCGGCGCGGCGCAAAGCGGGGCCGACGAGCTTCCTTTCGAGCTCGCGCACGAGTTCGGGCAGCACCCAGGCGGGGTCGCCGAGGATTGCCACCTCGACGGGATAGTTCTTGGCGAGCTGCCACGGGTCGAGGTCGATATGGATGATCCGGGCCTGCGGCGGGATGGGCTCGATCCCGCTCGCCATGGACTGGGTGAAGAGGTCGCCGCCGATCGACACGATGAGGTCGTGCTTGTCGAGCACGGCGCGCGCCGCGGGTGCTACTCGGTCGATCGTGCCGGCAAACAGCGGATGGGAGCTCGGGAACGACGCCGTGCTCGGCACGCTCTCGGTGTAGACGGGCGTGCCCATGAGCTCCGCCAGCCGGATCGCCGGTGCATAGGCGCGGCTCTGCGCCACGGCATCGCCGGCGAACATCATGGGGGCGTGGCTCGCGGCCATCAGCGAAGCGGCACGCTCGATGGCCCCCGCATCGCCGCGCAAGCCCGAGGCGACACGGCTCGGCACCATCAGGTCGATATCGGCCGCCTCGGTCAGGATATTGCCCGGGATGGACAGGAAAACCGGTCCGGTCGGCGGCGCGAGCGCGGTCTTGGCGGCACGATGCAGGGCGCGCGGCAGATCGTGGAGCGAGGTCACCTCCGCCGACCATTTGACGAGCGGGCGCGCCATGCTGACGAGATCGTCCCACAGCAGCGGCTCGGTAAGGGCGAAATCGAGGTTCTGCTGGCCGGCGGTGACGAGAAGCGGCGTCCCGGCCTTCTTGGCGTTGTGGAGCATGCCGAGCGCGTTGCCGAGGCCTGGAGCCGCGTGCAGGTTCACGGCGGCAAGCCGGCCAGAGGCTTGCCCATAGCCGTCCGCGATGCCCATCACGGCCGCCTCCTGGAGCCCGAGCACATAGCGGACGCGCTCCTCGACGGCGAGCGCGTCCATCAGCGCAAGCTCGGTGGTGCCGGGATTGCCGAAGATGAACTCGATGCCTTCCTGCACGCAGAGCTCGAGGAAAGCGCGTTTGCCTTCGAGATAGGGCATGTCTCGCCATTGCCTTTGAGGAATCGCCGGAGGGTCGCGGGGCCGCACCCTATGGCAATCGGCCGGAAGGCGAAATATGACCAAGCCTCGATCCGTTGCAACCGCGCTGGAGAGGTCTTCATGCAGGCGCTGGGCTCGACGATGCGCATATTGCGCCCCTATCCGAATGTGCTGGCCTTCTATGACGGCCGGATCGAGGGGGTGAGGGCCTATTCCCAGGAGAAGAATTGGCTCGATGACGGCGCCTATGTGCTCGGCATCAGCTCCTACGCGATCCTCGAGGGCGCCGAGGCACTGGTCTACGATACGCATATCTCGATCGAGCACGCCCGGATCGTCAGGCGGACGCTTGCCGAGGCCGGCGTCACCAGAATCCGCGTCGTCTTGAGCCATTGGCACGCAGATCACGTGGCGGGCAACGAGGTGTTCGCCGATTGCGAGATCATCGCCAACCCCCTCACCGCCAAGGCGCTCGTCGAGCGCCGGGAGGAGTTCGAGAACGGCAACCGCAATCCCCCGATCAGGCCCTTGGTCATGCCGACCCGCATCGTCGAAGGCGAACCGGTCCTGAAGGTCGGATCGATCGCCGTCGAGCTTCGCCGGGCCGACATCCACAGCCAGGACGGCATGGTGCTGCTGTTGCCGCAGACGGGGCTGCTATTCGCCGGCGACACGCTCGAGGACCCGATCACCTATGTGGCCGAGCCCGATCGGCTCGCGAGCCATCTCGCCGGCCTCGGGCGCATGTCCTCATGGGAGTTTGGCTGCATCCTGCCCAATCATGGCGCGCAAGGCGTGATCGAAGCCGGCGGCTACGAGCGAGGCTTCATCGAGGACACCTCCCGCTATGTAGAGAAGCTCTTGCGCTGCAAGGCGGATCCCGAGCTTGCGGGCCAGGATCTGCGGAGCTTCGCGGCGCAGGCCTTCGCCTCCGGCTCGACCGCCTATTTCGAGCCCTACGAAGCCGTGCATCGCCGCAATGTCGAGGCCGTGGCCGGCGCCAGGAATAGGATGCCCGACACCGCCTGACGCCACCACGCGCTAGCTTAAGCTAGGTGATCGCGCGCGTCCGCGTCACGTCCAGCGGATGATCGATCAGGGGTTGGACGCGTTCCACGAAGCGCAGAGTGTGCTCAAGCTCGGCATGGGACTCGAACGCGGCCTCGTCGACCCAGCGCGAATGAATCCAGAACAATCTCGGATCGCGGACGCAGCGATAGGCCGCATGCGCCAGGCAACTTGGCTCGGCACGCGACGGGCCGACCTCATCGCGCAGCGCCGCTAAGAGCGCGGCTTCCTGTCCCTCGCGGGCATGAAAGCGGGCGAAGATGAAGAGCTCCATCGAAGTCCTCCTTGGGCATGCCGGAAGGCTTGATTGTGTTAACCATCGCCGAATTCTCGGT
The DNA here is from genome assembly GCA_044445925.1 of Hyphomicrobiales bacterium. Lineage (GTDB taxonomy): Bacteria > Pseudomonadota > Alphaproteobacteria > Rhizobiales > Beijerinckiaceae > GAS188. The sequence continues at coordinate 17,823 of JBIOEK010000010.1, read as the reverse complement.
AAAATTAGGACGCCGTTTTAACCTGAAAAAAGCATGGCTGGGCCTAAGCCTTCCCGAGATAGTCGATCGTGGAAACCATGGCCCGAGTTATTTCCTGGCTCAAAGGCTTGATCGGGGCGGCGACGCCGACCATCGGCGGCCGCCGCAATCGTCGGTTCGCGCCCTCACGCCCCATTGTCCTGCTCATGTGCTGCGGGGCCTGCCTGATCTTCATGGTCGTGGGCACGACCGCCCTCATACTTTCCAACCTGCGCAATCGCGCCATCATGGAGAGCGAGCAGCAATTGCTGGCGACCGCCACGCTTCTGTCCAAGCTTGCGGGCCGAGACTTTCAGGCGGTCGAGCTCGTCGAGACGAACCTCATCGAGCAGATGCAGGCCGCCGCCATCGTCTCCAACGAGCTCTACGCGCGGGGCATGGCGGGCCACGATGTTCACCTGATGCTGCGGGAAAAGGTCAACAGCTTTCCCTGCCTTGAGGCGGTGATGCTGATCGGCGCCGAGGGCAAGCTCATCAACTCGTCGAAGAGCTGGCCCATCCCGCCGGTCGATGTCGCGGGCCAGAACTATTTCAAGACGCTCAAGACGAGCCCGCAATTGAGCTCGGTGGTCAGCGAGCCCGTGCGCGACCCTGGCACCGGGGCCTGGACGATCAATCTGGCGCAGAAATTCATCGGGGCCGACGGCGAGTTCCTGGGCATGGTGGTCGCCGCGATCAGATCGGAATATTTCGAGGAGTTCCACCAGACGCTGGCGCGCGGTCCCACCGACTCGATCGGGCTGTTTCGCGGCGATGCCGTGCTGCTCGCGCGCTACCCGCACAGCGATGCCTTCCTCGGCAAGTCATTCGCCGGCCACTACTTCTACGCGCATATACTATCCCGTTCAGATCGGGGAATCTCGCGGCAGCTGGGCAGGGTCGACGGTCAGGAACGTCTGGTCGCCGGAGCGCGGCTGATGGGTTCCTCGGCTTATGTGACGGTCACGACCACTGTCGCGGCGACGCTCGCCGACTGGCAGACCGAGGCCGAGTATCTCGTCGGCCTCACCATCGTCCTGGTCCTGGCGATCAGCAGCACCGGCGCCGCTCTTGTCCAGCATTTCCGCAGGCAGAGCGTGCAGCTCGATGCGGCGCTGAACAATCTCTCGCAAGGGGTTTGCATGTGTGATGCCGGCCAGCGGCTCATCTTTTGCAACGACCGCTATGCCGAAATGTTCAGCCTGCCGACTGAGCTGATGAAGCCCGGGACGACATTGCGTCAGATATTGACCGACCGGGTATCGAAGGGCTTGTACCCGGGAAGCGATCCCGAGGCGCATGTCCGCCGAAAGCTCCAGATCGCCCTCGCCAAGAAGCCGTCGAGCGGCGTCATCGAGCTGACCGACGGCCGTGTCCTGGCATCTTCGTTCCTGCCGATGGCCGGCGGCGGTTTCGTGACGACGGTCGAGGACATCACCGAGCGCCAGCGCGCCGAGAGGCGGATCGCCCATGCGGCCCACCACGATTACCTGACGGGGCTGCCCAATCGCGTGGCGTTCTCGGACTATCTGGGGAGCACGATCCACGAGGCGGTCCGTGCGGACCACACATTCGCCATCCTTTGCCTCGACCTCGATCGCTTCAAGGAGGTCAACGACTTGCATGGCCATCTGGTCGGCGACGCGCTGCTGCGCGAGGTCGCGCGGCGGCTGCAGGCGGTGGCGGACGGCGCCTTCATCGCCCGCGTCGGGGGTGACGAGTTCATCGTGATCACGGTCGGCGGCAAGCAAGGCGCTGCCGCGGCGGAGCTGGCTCAGCGTTTGCAGGCCGCAATGTCGGGAGACATCGAGGTCAGCGGACGGCAATTGCGCATCGGACTGAGCATCGGCATCGCAACCTGTCCGGCCGACGGGAGCGACCCCACGACGCTCCTCGCCAATGCCGATCTCGCGCTCTACCGTGCCAAGGCCGAAGGACGGGGATCAATCTGGTTCTTCGAACCCGAGATGGCGGCGCAGCTGCGCGAACGGCGCGAGCTTCAGCACGACCTGCAATCCGCGGTGGTCAACGAGGAACTCAGGCTCGATTTCCAGCCGCTCGCGCGGATCGGGGGCGAGATCGTCGGTTTCGAGGCGCTGGTGCGCTGGCATCACCCGATCCGCGGCCTGGTGCCCCCCTCGACCTTCATTCCGCTCACCGAGGAGAGCGGGCTCATCGTCGCCATGGGCGAATGGATCCTGCGCGCCGCCTGCCTCGAAGCCGCGTCCTGGCCGAGCCCCTTGCAGATCGCCGTCAACCTGTCCCCGGTGCAATTTCGCAGCGACGACATCGTCCGGCTGGTTCACACGATCCTCATCGAGACCGGATTGGCGCCGGACCGTCTCGAGCTCGAGATCACGGAAGGCACCTTGATCGACGATTTTTCGCGCGCGGTGTCGATCCTGCGCCGGCTCAAATCGTTGGGCGTGCGCATCGCGCTCGACGATTTCGGCACCGGCTACTCGTCGATGTCCTATTTGCAGTCCTTCCCCTTCGACAAGATCAAGATCGACAGAAGCTTCATCTCGAACCTCGAGCGCAATGCCCAATCGAAGGCCATCGTGCGCGCCATTGTGGGGCTGGCGCGCGGCCTCGAGCTTCCGGTCACAGCGGAGGGCGTCGAGACGCGCGCTCAGTTCGAGCTGCTCGAGCGCGCCGGTTGCGATCTGGTGCAGGGCTATCTCATCGGGAGGCCGGCGCCGATCGGCGTCTATGACGAGATCGTCGGCCGGCGGCCCCGCGCCCGATCGCGCGAGGCGGGCACGAAGCCGGCAGCGTGTGCCTGACATCCGGGACGCGATGGCTGTGATATGATTTCCGCTGGACCGAGTCGAACCGGCGGCCGTCGAACCGGCAGCCTCTGACGAGGAGACGAAGCGATGCGCCTCAAACTGATCATGGCCATGATTGCGCTGGGGAGCCTCGCTGAAACAGCGATCGCGCAGGAGCTGACGGGCACCTTGCAGAAGATCAGGGATACCGGAACCATCCTGATCGGGCACCGCGAATCGTCAATTCCCTTCTCGTATATCGAGAACAACGAAAAGGTGACGGGCTACGCGATGGACCTCTGCTACCGCGTCGCCGAAGCCGTCAAGTCGAAGCTCGGTCTCGCCAAGCTCGAGCTCAAGCTCGTCCGGATCACTCCGTCCAATCGGATTCCGTCGATATTGAACGGGTCGATCGATCTTGAATGCGGATCGACGAGCAATAATCTCGAGCGGCAAAAGATCGTGACGTTCTCGGACACCTATTTCGTGACCGCCAATCGCTTCGTGTCCAAGGCAGCCGCCAAACTCAAGACGCTCGACGATCTCAAAGGCAAGACAGTCGTATCGACGGTCGGCACCACCAATCTCAAGCAGATCAGCGAGCTCAACGCGCAGCGCCATCTCGGCCTCACCATCGTCGCGGCCAAGGATCACAGCGAGGCGTTCCGCATGCTGGATACCGACCGCGCCGCGGCCTTCGTGATGGACGACATACTGCTCTACAGCCTGGTCGCCAATTCGCCCTCGCCTGCCGACTACGCCTTGTCGGCGGACGCGCTTTCGGTGGAGCCCTACGGCATCATGTTGCGGCAGAACGATGCGCCGTTCAAGAAGGTGGTCGACGACACGATGACGGCGATCTTTCGCAGCGGCGACATCCAGAAGATCTATGCTAAATGGTTTCTCAACCCGATTCCGCCGAACGGCATCAATCTCAACGTGCCGATGAGCGCGTCGCTCAAGCAGATCGTCAAGACGCCCACCGACAGCGGCGATCCGGCGGCGTATCTCGTGGCCGATTGAGTCCATCGGGGCGCATCGGGGCGTATTGCTAAGCGACCTTCGCCGGCCCCGGCGAGAAGCTCATATGCCGCCGCCTCAGCTTTCGGCCATTATGCTCTTCGAGAGCATTCTCGAGTATCACGAGGCGGTCCTGCGTCGTTCGAGCAACCTTGTCTCGATCGCCGCCTTCGATCGCCTCCAGCATTTTCTCGACGAGATCGAGCGCCAGGACCAAGTCGTCTCTGCCGTGGAGGGTCTTGAAGCGCAGGGGCTCGACCCAGTGAAGGAGATTCTCCATCAGGCGAACGATGAGCCGGTTGCGGGTCGCCCGAGCGACGGCGAGATCGAATCGCATCGTTGCGATGATGATTGTCTGGATGTGATTGACGCGAAGCTTCTTGACGGAACGCGATGGCAGCGACATCCGGCCGAAGACGATCGCCTCGCGCATCCGATCGAAATCCTCGTCCTCTGCATATTGCGATGCGATCATCGCGACCCAAGGCAGGATGAGCCGACGCACCTCCAAGGCCTCGTCCACCTCACCCGGCCGCATGTCCGGGACCGTTACGATGAAGTCCAGCGGCACGATCTCGCTTGCGACGAAAATGCCCCCTCCCGCGCCGGGCCTGACGATGAGAATCCCCGCATCCGCGAGAAGCTTGACCGCCTCTCGCACGGTCGGACGGCTGATCTGCATCTGCGCCGCAAGGCTGCGCTCGGACGGCAGCCGCGAACCTATGCGGAAGAAGCCGGTTCTGATCGCATCCGCGAGACGCCGCGCCACCTCCTCGTTCGGAAGCAGCACCCGGACCGGCTCGAACTGTCGGATATCGGTATCGTTCTTCATCGAGCTCCATGACCGTATTGCATTCGATTCAGCATGTGTAGTTGCGTGTCATGACCCAAGATACGCTCTCTCGATTGCCGGATCATCGAGGAGCTCGGCTGTCGTCCCTCGTGCCGCGACCCGCCCCAAATCCATGACGTAGACGTAGTCGGCGACGCGCAATGCCTGCTCCGCATTCTGCTCGACGATCAGGAAGGTCACCTGGTCCCGCCGGCGGATCTCGAGAATCAGCGAGAACATGGCTTCGAATATCAGCGGCGCAAGGCCGAGAGAGGGTTCGTCGAGAAGGATGAGCTTCGGGCGCGCGACGAGGGCGCGCGCCACCGCGAGCATCTGCTGCTCGCCGCCCGAAAGAGACCATCCGAGCTGACCCTCGCGCTCCTTGAGGCGTGGGAACAGCTCATGGATCTCGTTGAGTGCCCCCTCGAATCCTCCTTCCGCCTTTCGGGTCGCGGCGGTGCGGGCGACCAGGAGGTTCTCCTTGACGGTGAGGCCGGGGAATATGCGCCGACCCTGCGGGACATGGCTGATGCCGCGCGCCACGATGCGCTCGGCCTCCATGTTCTGGATCGGCTGTCCTTCGAACAGGACGTTGCCGGACATCGCCGGCATGAGCCCGGAGAGCGTGTTCATGAGCGTCGTCTTGCCGGCGCCGTTCGCACCGAGGACCGCGACGATCTGGCCCGGCTCGACCCTGAGGGAGACGCCGTGCAGCACCGGGATCTCGCCGTAGCCGGCGAAGAGCTTGTCAACGACCAGCATGGCTCTTGCGTCCGAGATAGGCGGCGATGACGGCTTCGTTCTCCCGGATCGAGGCGGGATCGCCTTCGGCGATCTTGCGACCGAAATTGAGCGCCACGATCCTGTCGACGAGACCCATCACGAAACGCATATTGTGCTCGATGACGATCACCCCGATCCCGGAGGCGCCGAGGGTGCGAATGAGCGAGGCGAGCTCCTCCGTCTCGCTTTGGGCGAGGCCGGCGCAGGGTTCGTCCAGCATCAGCACGGAAGGCTCCGAGGCGAGCGCGCGCGCCACCTCGAGCAAGCGGCGCTGGCCGTAGGACAGGGTCGAGGGCAACGCCCCGCTGAAGCGCTCGAGACCGACCAGTCTCAATAGCGAGCTGGCGCGCACTCTCGCCTCCTCCTCCTCTTTCCGGGCGAAGGGCAGGCCGAAGACGCAGCCGAGCACCGTCGAGCGCATGCGGCAGGTCCGTCCCACGAGCACGTTCTCCTCGACGGACAACCCATGGAAGATCTGAAGGTTCTGGAAGGTGCGCGCGAGCCCGGTCGCCGCGATGGCGCTCGGCGACAAGCCGGTCAAGACGGTGCCGCGATGGACGACGCTGCCGCTGGCCGGCTTGTAGACGCCCGAGAGGATGTTGAGCAGCGTCGACTTGCCCGATCCGTTCGGTCCGACGAGGCCAAGGATCTGCCCTTTCTCGAGGCTGAACTCGACATCGTCCAGGGCGGACAAGCCGCCGAAGACCATGCTGACGCCCTTGACCGAGAGGAAGGGGCTCATGCGGCCGGGCTCCGCCGCTTGGCCAGGCGGCTGCCAAGGCCGGCGAGCCCCTCCGGCATTCCCATGACGCAGAGCCAGATGGCCAGGCCGAACACCACGAGGTAGTAGTCCTTCACGAAACGCAGCGCCTCCGGCAGCACGATGAGAAGCCCCGCCCCGACGACCGGGCCGATGACGGTGCCGCGACCGCCGATGAGCACCATGGCGAGCAGCGTGGTCGTCAGGCCGAGGCTGAAGAATTCCGGGCTGATGAAGCGCATGGTGTGCGCGTAGAGAGAGCCTGCGATGCCGGCGAAGATCGCACTGATGGCGAAGGCCAGCATCTTCATCCTGGAGATATTGACGCCGCACACTTCGGCTCCGATCTCCGCATCGCGGATCGACATGAAGGCGCGGCCGAAGCGGGAGCCCTTCAGACGCCAGACGAACAAGACCGCAAGCACAACGAAAAACAATAAAAGGTAATAGAGCGGCACGGCCTGCCGAAACGACACGCCGAATATCTCGGGGCGGGGAATGCCGGTAAAGCCGGCAGCTCCGTGCGTCAGCCATTCCATGCTGCGGATGACGAGGCGGATGACCTCTCCGAGCGCCAGCGTCAGCAAGGTCAGGGAGTGCCCCTTGATGCGCAGGGCCGGAACGGCGATGAGCAGGCCGGCGCAACCGGTGAGGGTCGCGGCTCCGACGAGGCCGACGATGAAGGGCGCGCCGGCCGTCATCACCAGGATGGCGCTGGTATAGGCGCCGATGGCGAACAGGCCGATATGGCCGAACGACAAAAGGCCCGTAAAGCCGAGCAGGACATCGTATCCGAGCGCGAGGATGATGAAGATCAACGCCTGATGGGCAATGCCCAGCTCGTAGTTGCTTCGCACGAGGAGAGGCAAGGCAATCGCGGCCGCCAGAACCGCTGCGCCGGCAAGGAGCGCTGACGGAAATTGCCGGCTCATGCCCCGCCCCTCGGCATCACAGCTTCTCCGCGATGCGCTCGGGGAACAGGCCGCGCGGACGCAGGAGAAGGACGACGACGATGATGAGGAAGGAGATGACGTCCTTGTATTCCGACGAGACATAGCCTGCGCCGAGCGTTTCCACGATGCCGATGATGAGGCCGCCGAACACGGCTCCCTTCAGGCTGCCCCAGCCGCCGACGATGGTCGCCGCAAGACCTTTGAGCATCAAGGTAAAGCCCATCGTCGTGGTGATCACGAATATCGGGGCGACGAGAAAGCCGGCCAGGCCCGCGAGCGCCGCGGACAGGCAATAGGCGAAGGTCCGCATGCTGCGAACCGGAATTCCCATCAGCCTCGCGGCGATCGGATCCTGCGCCGTCGCCTGAAGCCGAAGGCCGGTATCGGTCGCCGTGAGGCAGAGCTGCAGAATGCCGATCAGCACGATCGCCGTGACGATGATCAGCACATTGTGCGGAAAGATCGCGATGCCGCCGATCTCGACGATGTTCGAGCCGAAGAAGGTCGGAAGCGTCAGCGCATAGGGTCCCCAAATAAGCGTCGCCAGCGCGCTCATGGCGACGGCGACGCCGATCGTCGCCGTGACCGTGGTCAGGAAGTGCCGTCCCTCGAGCGGCCTGAAGACCACCCAGCGAAACAGGTAGCCGATCAGGGCGCAGCTCACGACCGTCAGGGCGAGGCCGAGCCAGAGCGGCAATCCGAGGACATTGACGAGGGTTGCGCCGATGAAGGCCCCATAGGTGAGCCATTCGCTATAGGCGAAATTGACCACGCCGGCGGCAGCGATCGTGAGCGTGAAGCCGAGCGCCACGAAGGCATAGATGCAGCCCATGGTGACGCCGCTCAGCAGAAGCTGAAGGAAGGTGCCCACGGGTCCGCTCGGCGCGCCTACTTCATGGTGGCGGCAAGCTTGACCTTGCCGGCTTCGATCTGGACGATCGCGACGCTCTCGCCGCCGTCGCCCTTCTCGGCATAAGTGTAGGTGTTGCCCACGCCCTTATAGGCGCGAATGCCGCGCAGCTCCTTGAGCAGCGCCTCCTTGCCCGTGCCGACCTTGCCGATGGCCGCGGCCACCATCATCACGCCGTCATAGTATTCGGCGGCGGAATAGTCGGGCTCAAGGTTGAAATGCTTGCGGTAGCGATCGGCCCATTCCTTCTGGGCCGGATCCTCGCCCGGCACCGAATCGACCGTTCCGTAAAATCCGTTGGCAGCATCCTGATACAGCTTGATGGTCGTGGGCAGGACGCCCGCATTCGAGAAGATGACCTTCATGGACAGGCCAAGCTGCTTCATCTGCTGGACCGCGACCACGAAATTCGGGGGATCGCCCGACATGATCAGGACATCGGGATTGGCATTCTTGATGCGCAGCAACTGGGGCGTGAGATCCCGGTCGGTGCCTTCATAGCTCTCGACGATCGCAGGCTTCAGGCCTTTGGCTTTCAGCGTCTCCTCGATGGCGGAGCGCCAGCCATTTCCGTATTCGGTATTGCCGCGCAGGACCGCGATGCTCTTGGCGCCGAGATTGTCCAAGGCGAAGCGAACGGCCCCGGACGGAACCCTGGTATCGCTCGTTCGGACGCGCAGGAGCGCATCGGCTCCCTTCTTGTCGGGTGCGAGTTGCGCCGAGGCTGCCCCGGTCAGGGTCGGGATGCCTTCGTCCTGGATCATGCCGATCTGCGACAGCACGAAGCCGCTCAAGGTCGTATCCATGATCGCGACCGGCTGCTGGCCGATGATACGGTTATAGGCGTTGACCGCGCCGGTCTGCTCGCTGCCGGTATCCTCGATGATGAGGTTGATGCGCTTGCCGCCGATGCCGCCCTTGGCGTTCAGCTCCTCGACGGCGAGCTTGGTTCCGTTCACGAGCGGAGATTCGCCTCCCGCGAAGGCGCCCGTCAAGCCGACGACCATCCCCAGCGTGATCGTCGATTGCGCCGCGGCCGACGCGACAAGGCTTGCGGTCAACGCCGCGGCAAGTAGCGATGCAAGTAGCGATGACGATAGCAATCGCATCATTGATACCCCTTCCTGATAGTTGCCTGGGCGCAGGGCATGGCCTGCGCCCGACGGTCCTGCTTCCTGCCCCCATCGCCGACAGACGCCTAAAGGTATGATCGTCTAACCAATATCGGCTGTCAAACTTACCTTCGTATCCTACTCTCAGCCCGCCCGTCGGCCCCGCATCTGCGGGCCTAGACCAGGAGAACCTTCCCCGTATTGAGAATGCCGTTGGGATCGAGGGCTCGCTTGAGCCTTGCCATCAGGGCGAGCTCTTCCGGGGATCGCGAATAGGCGAGATAAGGCCGCTTGAGCAGACCGATGCCATGCTCGGCCGAGATCGAGCCGCCGGCGCGCGACACGGCCCCATAGACGAGCTCGCAGATCTCTGCATGCGGCTGCTGATCGCCGGCCGAAGGAATGTTCGAGACGAGATGCAGGTTGCTGTCGCCGATATGGCCGTAGGCGAGAAGGATGGCATCCGGCCAACGGATCCTGAACTCCCGCTCCATCAACACCACGAAGGCTCCGATGCCGCTCGTGGGCAGGCCGATATCGAAGGCCGTCAGCGGTCCCATGAGGCGTCCGTATTCGGACACGCTGTCGCGTATGGCCCAGAGATCCCTGGCGTCCTTGTCGGAGCTGGCGACGACCGCGTCCGACACGGCCCCGCTCTCCAGCGCCACCCCTAGAAGCGCCTCCAGCGTTTCGGCGTCCCGGCCCGTGCCGAAGCTGCTCGCCTCGATGAGGACATAGGCGCCATGGGGCCTTGCGAAGGGGCGGCGCAGCTCGACGACCCCCGCGGTCATGAAGTCGAAGAAGCTCGGCCACATGACTTCGAAGGCCGTCAGCGCAGGCCCAAGCCGGGCGCGACTTGCCTTGAGGAGGGCAAGCACCGCGTCGAAACCCGCGCATCCGCAGAAGGCGCATGAGATCGTATGCGGGCGCGCCTGCAGGCGCAGGACGGCGCGGGTGATGACGCCGAGCGTCCCCTCGGAGCCGATGAAGAGCTGCTTGAGGTCGAAACCGGCATTGTTCTTGAGCATCTTGTTCAAGGAGCGCATGATCGTGCCGTCCGGCAGCACGACCTCGAGGCCGAGAACGTGCTCGCGCGCCATGCCGTAGCGGATGACCCGGTTGCCGCCCGCATTCGTCGAGATATTGCCGCCGATGGAGCAGGAATCGCGCGCGCCGAGATCGAGCCCCAGGAACAGCCCATGCTCCTCCGCCGCCGCTTGAACGGCGCCGAGCGGCGTTCCCGCGAGCACCGTGATGGTCGCCATGACCGTATCGACCTCCTCGATGCCGCTCATGCGATCGAGAGATAGCGCGACGCCATGCGCGATCGGCCGCGCGCCGCCCGCAAGGCCGGTGAGGCCGCCCTGGGGCACGAGGGGCACCGAGAAGCGATTGCAGATCTTCAGGGCCGTCGAAACCTCCTGCGTGGTCCGCGGCCTGATCAGCGCCAAGGGGCGCACGGGCGCAAGGCCGCTCCAATCGGCGTGGAAGCGCTCCGGAATGTCGTCGCCGAAGACGACGGCATCGCCGAGCTTCCGGCTCAATGCCTCGCGCACCTCGTCACGTATCTTCTGGTCACGCATCTTCTGGTCACGCATCTTCTGGTCACGCATTTCTTCGACCTTGGCTGGCCCCGGCGTGAGATCACCCGCATGGCAGTTTGACAGCCGTTTTTGGTAATGTAAACATACCATTCGAAAATGAGAGGCGAGCACGGATGGGTGAGGCTTCGGACAGGCGTCTTATGGGGAAGGTCGCCCTGGTCACCGGCGCGGCGCAGGGCCTGGGGCTCGGCATTGCCCGCGCCTTTCTCGAGGCCGGCGCCAATGTCGTCCTGACCGATGTCCAGCCGGAAATCGCTGCCGCCGCGAAATCGCTCGACCCCAGCGGCGCGCGTGCCATCGCCCTTCCGCTCGATGTACGCAGCGAGGAGGCGTTCTCGGCCTGCCTTGGTCAAACGCTCGGTCGCTTCGGGCGATTGGACATCCTCGTCAACAACGCTGCGCTGACGATCGCCAAATCCGTCTGGGATATCCCGGTGCAAGAATGGGACGACGTGCTCGCCGTCAATCTGCGCGGCGTGTTCTTCGGCTGCCGCGTGACCGGACGGCATATGCGCGAGCACAAATCCGGCCGAATCATCAATCTCAGCTCGCTTGCCGGGCAGCGAGGCGGGGTCGTCGCCGGCGCGCATTACTCCGCCTCCAAGGCCGGGATCATCGTGCTGACGAAATGCTTCGCCCAGGAATTGGCGGGCTGCGGCATCACGGTCAATGCCATCGCTCCGGCCGCCATCGAAGGCCCGATGACCAAAGTCATGCCGGTGGACAAGCTGGAGAGCCTCGCCCGCACCATTCCGGCCGGCCGGTTAGGATCGGACCGGGAGGTCGGCGCGGCGGCCGTCTATCTCGCTTCCGACGACGCGGCTTTCGTGACCGGCTCGACGATCGACGTCAATGGCGGCGTCTTCATGCGCTAGATGCGATGTCTATCGGTTTCTCTTGAACGCATGATCTTGTCGTGAAGCAGGATCCCTCTTCGGATCATGCGCTGGTCGAAAGGAAGTCCCATGGCGGTCGATTTCGTGGCTCCGGAAGTTCCCAAGCCCTATCGCATCATCCTTCTCGGCGCCGCGACGACGGGTTGGTTCGAAGCGTCCGATGAGGAGCGCCGCGAGAAAGTCCTGCCGCGCTTCAAGGAAATGATCGAGGAATGGCGCCAGCTCGGTGCCAAGGTTCTCGCCACCATCGACGACGATCTGTTCATGGTCGGCGAGCCCGGCGCGCCGGACTTCACCTGGTATCTCATCTTCGAGATCCCCACGCTCGAAGCCTTCGCCGCCATGATTCAGTGCGTGCGCCGTACCTCGAACGGCGTCAGGCTCGATCGCTACATCAGGATCGAAGGCCGCCTCGGGCGGCCCTTCTTCCTGCTCGAAGGCAAGCACTGAGCCGCAGGGCCGCGAGCCCTCGCGAATGCGGGCCGGCTCCGGCATGAGAGGTAAGAGTCTTGCGGCGGTTCGGCCCAAATTCATCCCGCTTCAGGCCGCCTTGGGAATGCCGCCGCCCGCACGGTCCGCCTCGTCGAAGACATTCAGGCGGACAGCTGGACGCGGCCAATGCGGGCACATCAGCCAGAGCCGGAACAGGTGGCGCCGCCGCTCGGGCTCGGGCCAATCCTGATAATCGGTGCGGCCATGGATGGTCGTGCGATCGTTCAGGAACTGTATGTCGCCAGGCCGGAATTCCATAGCCGGCGATTGAACCGATCGTTATTTCGCCCTCGCGCAATGCTGCCCCCTTGGGATCACGACTTGGCGTATCCCGAATTCCGTTACGAGAGCCCCCCCGCGAACTGCGCCGCCCCCACTCAATGGCATGAGCGCGAAGGCTCCCCCTGCGCGACCTTCTTCCCTTGCCTTGGCCGAAGATCAGGTCAGGCCGCCATCGGCGAGGAGGGTGCGCCCGGTGATCCAGCGGGCCTCGTCCCGCTGCAGGTCGCGCCGTTCGTCGTTCGAGCTCATGCTTCCTCCCAATCGCCTCCCATCAATCCCTGCGGTCTCAGCGTCAAAAGGATCAGGAGGATCCCGAAGGCAATGAAGGTCTGGTAGCTCGACGAGATGTAGCGGCCGACGAGCGCGTTCACGATGCCGAGCAGTAGGCCTCCGAGCAGCGCACCCGGCAGGCTGCCGAAGCCGCCGATCACCGCGGCGACGAAGCCGAACACCCCGAAGGTCAGGCCGATATCGGCGGAGGTGAATTGGGCAGGCGTGATCATGGCGCCGCCGAGCCCGCCAAGCGCCGCCGTCAGCGTGAAGGCGATCATGCCGATCCGCTCCGGCGAGATCCCCAGCAATTGGGCTGTCTCGCGATTGGCGGCACAAGCGCGCATCCTGCGGCCGAGCAACGAGAAGCGCAGCACCGCGCTGAAGAGCCCCATCAGCAGCACCGTCGCGACGACGACCAACGCATATTGCCCGTCGATTCGGCTGCCCTGGATATCGATCCCCCATCCGGGAATCCAAGCCGGAAGGCTATGCGGCATGGGACCGAGAAGCAGCAGCGCCGAGTTGGCGACGATGGCGCCGAACACAATGGTCGCGAGCAGCACCACATAAGGCGGGCTACGCTTGCGCCAGAGCGGCCGCACCACGACGCCCCAAAGCACGAGCCCGGTCATGGCAGCCGCCGCGACGCCGAGCAGGATCGCCAGCGCATAGGGCAGATGCGCCTCGCCGACGAACCAATAGGTGCCAAATCCCCCTATCATCGCATAGCTCCCCTGGGCGAAGTTGACGACGCCCGTGGTGCGATAGATCAGCGAATAGCCGACGGCCACCAGCGCGTAGACGCAGCCGGTGGCGACGCCGATGGCGAGGATGAGGATCATGCGGCGCCGCTCACGGGCTCGGCCGAGCCGAGATAGGCCTGCCGCACCGCCGGATCGCGATAGATGGCACCGGGCTCTCCTTGCGCGATGATCGTGCCGAAATTCATCACGGTGACGTAGTCGCAGAGCTTGAAGATGAACGGCACGTCGTGATCGACGAGGAGGACCCCGACCCCCTCGCTACGCAGCTCGCGCACGATGGCCGCAAGCGCCTCGGTCTCGACCGCGTTCAGCCCGGCGGCCGGTTCGTCGAGCAGGAGGAATTTCGGGCGCATGGCGACCGTGCGGGCAAGCTCGAGGAGACGCAGCTTACCGAAGGTCAGTGTTGCGGCATCGAGATGCGCGTCCTTCTCGAGGCCGAACCGCCGCAGCAGCTCGCGAGCGCGCTCGGCGAGCAGCGAGGCCTCCCGACGCATCCCGGGAAGTCGCAGCACGACCGACATCAGGCTCGACTTGTGGTGGATGTGCAGACCGACCAGCACGTTCTCGAGCACGGTCAGGCCCGCAAGCGGCGTCGCCTGCTGGAAGGTGCGCACGATGCCGCGCCGGGCCAGCACCGACGGCTCCATGCCGGCGATGTCGCGCCCGCCGAGCCTGATGCGGCCCATGTCGGGCCGCAGAAAGCCCGAGATCAGATTGATGGTCGTCGATTTGCCCGCGCCGTTCGGGCCGATCAGCCCATGTATCTTGGCAGCCTCCACGGTCAAGCTGATGCCGGAGGCGGCGACGAGCCCGCCGAAACGCTTGCTCACCACCTCGAGCGCCAGCCGCTCAGCGCCGCCCTTGTCGCCGTCGACAGGAAGCGTCATGGCCGCTGCCGATGCCCGGCCAAGCGGCACAGCCGCGAACGCAGCCATCCGGGCGCCGCGATATTCGCCTGCGGCGTCGCGCCGAACAGGCCGTTGGGAGCCGCCAGAATGAGGGCGAGCAGGAGGACGAAGAAGACGAGGTTCTGGTAGCGCTCCAGCCCCGAAATGAGCTGGGGCACGAGGGTCAAGGCGGCCGCGCCCACAATCGGTCCGACCGTCGATCCGCGCCCTCCCACGTAGAGCATGATGAAGATCGTCAAGATGATGTTGATGTCGTAGAGGTCCGGGCCCGCGAAGGAGGTGAACTCGACATAGGTCGAGCCGGCGATCGAGGCGATCGCGGCCGCGATCACGAAGGCGACGAGCTTGTAATGCGTCGTGTCGACACCCAGGCTCGCGGCGACATGCTGGCCTGTCGCCAGCGCCCGCCAGGCCCGGCCGATGAAGGAATTGGCGAGCAGCATCACGATGATCAGCGTGATCGCCGCGATCGCCCAGCTCAGCACGTAGAAGGCGTGCGGCTCTTCGAAGGACAAAGGCCCGATGGCGAACGGCGGCACGCCGGATATGCCGATGCCGCCATTCGTCAGCCAGGTGGCCGCGGTCGCGAAGGAATAGGTTCCGAGCGCGAGCGCGAAGGTGGCCATCGACAGATAATGACCGCGTAGGCGCAGAAGCGGGCGCCCGATGACGATGGCGGCAACAGCCGCCAGCAACGCCGCCGCGGCGAGCGCCAGCCAGGGATCGAGGCCGAGGCGCGTCGTCATGATCGCCGAACCGTAGCCGCCGATCGCCATGAAGCTCGTCTGCGCGAAGCTCACCTGTCCGGCGAGGCCGAGCAGGAGATTGAGCGCCATCACCACCGTGGCGTAGATGGCGACGATCGTCATGTTGTAGACGATGAGACGCGAACCGAAGATCGGCACGAGCACGATCGCGACGACGATGGCGGCAAGGGCCGCGATCTCGAACGGGCGGCGTTGAAACCCGACCATCAGGCCTCCAGCTCGCCGAGAAAGACCCGTCCCGACCGTAGCGAGGCGAGGCCCGCCAGAGCCTTCAGGAGGCTGGTCTTGCCGGCGCCGTTCGGTCCGAGCACGACGACGAGGCTGCCCGGCTCGACCATGAGCGAGAAGGGCCGCAGCGCCTCGACCGCGCCATAGGCCACGGCGATCTCCTGCGCCCGCAATCGCCGCATCGCACCTTGCGACGCGGCCTCGGTCGCATGCATCGCCGTCAGCTTCCGGAATCGACGATCTCGACCTTGCCGCTCTTGAACTGTCCGATCTGCAGGCCCTTGCCGGTTTCGACCTGACCGGTATGGTCGCTCGGGGTGAATTTATAGTGGGCGGTCGTGCCGAAGAAGTCGACCTTTTCGAGCGCGGCGCGCAGGGGCTCTCCGCTCACGCCATGCGTTTCGGTGACGGCCGTCACCAGAGTGTACACCGCATCCCAACCCCAGCTCGCCCCGCCGACGCCCGCCGGATCGAGCTTTGCCGCCTCGTAGATCTTGAGAAAATCGCCATTGGCCTTCTTCAGCTGCGCATCCTGGATATTCGGGAAGGCCTGCACGGCCAGGACGACATTATAGCTGTTCGCGAAATTCGCGGCGGCCTGGCTCGCGACCGCAGAATCGTCATGGGCCATGATGATCGGGACCGTGAGGCCGACGGTCGCGGCGGCCTTGGCCTCGACGATATGGATGGGACCGGTGAAGAAGTCCAGCAAGGCGTCTGGCTGTGCATCCTTGGCCTTCGACACCTGCGGCGTCAGGTCGGTCACGGAACCTTCCGCCCCCTCCAGGAAGACGATCTCAAGACCGAGCTCGGGCGCACGCTTGGCGAGGAGCTTCGCACCATTTTGTCCGTACGGCGTCTGCGAGTAGAGGAAGGCTATCTTCTTCGCCTTCAGCCGCTGCTTCGCGAATTGCAGCTGGCGCTCCAGCACCTCTTCATAGGCGGGCCCGGCGAGGAAGGCCCAGACCGGTTGCGGCGGCAATTGCGAGGTTGTGATGAAGGGCACCTTGTTGCGCGCCGCGATCGGCAGGATGGCGACGCTCTGGGCAGACGAGGCCCCGTTGATCATGACCGCGACGTTGAACTGATTGAGGAGCTGGTTGGTCACCGTCACGCCGGTCGTCGCGTTCGAGGCGTTGTCCAGAATGTGCAGGCGCAGCTCGTGCCCATCGGCGCCGCCGGCATCGTTGACCCGCTTGACCGCGAGCTTCGCGCCATCGACGACCTGCCCGTCGAAGGATGCGAGATACCCGGTCAGCGCAACCGACATGCCGATCTCGATGGGATCGGCGGCCTTCGCCGGAGCGGCGAGGAGCAAGGCAGAAAGGGACGCCGCGGCGAGGCAAGCGAGCCCAGCGGAAAGACCGAAGGGCCGCTCGGCATCGAGGGCCGCCGGTATCGGCATCATCTCATCGATCGTCGTCATCATTCCCTCCTGAGGTTTTGTATTTTCGTATCTCGGATTCTTACATTCGACGGAAAGCATCGCATCGACTCGCGGCAGCTTGCCGCGCCGATTTTTTCGAGCTTCGCTCAGCTGGCCTTGACCGAGAACTCGGTCTGGTAATCGGTGAGATGGAGGTAATCCTTCCGCGCCGGCGCGAAGACGTCGATATTGAGCACGGGCTCGCCGCCGACCGGCCATCCGGTATGCATCGCGTTGGCGGGCACACGGACGATGCTGCCCGGCCCGCACTCCATCGTCTCCCCATCGATCTCCAGGATGAGCGTGCCCTTCACGATCAGGACCAATTGATCGAAGGGGTGCGAATGCGGCTCGGTCCGCTTCATCCCCGGCTCGACCGTATTGAAAACCGTGAGCGAATCGTCTCCGCGGAACGCCGAGCGCTTCATCATCCCGTCGGCGAGCTCAACCTTGGGGAGCTCGTCCCACATATAGACAAGGCCCTTGGTGTCGCTCTTCCAGCGTCCCTTGAACGGCTCGGCGTCCGGCACTTGATGGAAGACCTGGCCGGGTTGAGACTGAGGTTGCTTGTATTCCTCCTGATGCTTGGTCAGATGGAGATAATCCGGGCGCAGGGGAAAGACGTCGATATTGAGGACGGGCTCGTCTCCGTCGGGCCAACCCGTATGCTCGGCGTTGCCCGGCACGCGCACGATGCTTCCCGCCGGGCATTTGAAAGCCTCGCCCTCGACCTCCAGGATCTGGGTTCCGGCCAAGGTCAGCACCACCTGATCGAAGGGATGGGAGTGGGGCTTCCAGCGGCCCATCCCCGGCTTTATCCAATTGAAGGTCAGGAGGCAGTGATCGCCGCGGAAACCGGCACGATCCATCTTGCCGCCGAGAACCTGCGTCATAGGCAGGTCCTTCCAGCGGAACACCTTTCCGGCGGAGCCTTCAGTCATTGCACCCTCCCTTTCCGAGTCGAGATCGCTTCACGCGGACGGCACCCGCCGGCCGGCGCATGGCGCCCGAGGCACCTTTCGAG
>JBIOEK010000009.1:0-22012 GCA_044445925.1 Hyphomicrobiales bacterium | reverse complement strand
GGAGATGGCGACGATCGGCGATGACTGGGCGGCCGAGCTCGACGGGCGCGGCAAGCCCGGAAAGGGCGTTCTCGAAGCCTTCCGCGCCGCACTCCCGACCCATTAAGGTCTGCAGGCTCCCATGTTCCGGAAAACCGCTCGCTTCGCCCTCGCCGCCGTCACGATCGCCGCCTCGGCGTCCTCATTCGGGGCAGACGGACCGATCCTTCTGCGCGTCGCCGATCATTATCCGGTCGGCGCCAGCACGCCCGAATACACGATCAAGCATTTCATGGAGGCGGTGACCAAGGCGACCAATGGGGCGGTCCGCTTCGAGTACTATCCGGCCGAGCAGCTCGGCAAGGCGAAGGATCTGCTTTCGCTCACGCAGCAGGGCGTCACCGATATCGGCATGGTGGCGCCGGCCTATGTCTCCGACAAGATGCCGCTCTCGGCGGTCGCCGAGCTGCCGGGGAGCTTCACCACCTCCTGCCAGGGCGCCGAGGCCTATTGGAAGCTCGCGCATGGCGGGATCATCGGAACGCGCGAGCTGCAAGGCAACGGCATCCATCCGCTATTCGTCTTCGTCCTGCCGCCCTATCAGATACTGACGCGGGCGAAGTTCACGGGTCTCGCCGATCTCAAGGGGCTGAAGCTGCGTTCGGCTGGCGGCGCGATGGACCTCACCATTCGTCGGCTCGACGCGGTGCCGATCCGCATGGGAGGCACCGATGTCTATCCGGCCCTCTCGCGCGGCACAATTGACGGCATCGTCTTTCCGCTCTCGCCCGTCCTTGAATTCAAGCTGCAGGACTATCTCAAATACGGCACGATCAGTGAGAATTTCGGCGGCTTCGCCGTTACCTATTCGATCTCGGAGAAGCGCTGGGACAGCCTGCCGAAAGAGGTGCAGCAAGCGATGAGCGAGGCCGGCGACGAGACGACGCGCCATGCCTGCGCGATGCTCGACCGCGATAACGGCCCGGCCATCGATCTGTTGCGAAAGGCGGGGCTGCAGATGTCGGAGATGCCGGCTGCGGACCATGCGAGCATCCATGAGCGTCTGGCCCCGGTGCAGGCCGAGTGGGCCGACGCCCTCGAGAAGCGCGGCCTGCCCGGCCATGAAACTCTCAACGCCTTCCTGGTGGCGATCCTGTCTCCATGAACCGGCCAGATGATGGGCCGGGCGTGCGCTTCTTCCGCAGGCTCGAGAGCGCTATCGCCGCCGTCGAGAACATGGCTTCGCTCGTCGCGGCGGTCGTGCTCTGGGTGGTCATGCTCGTCGTGTCCGCAGATGTCGCGATGCGCTACGTCTTCAACCGGCCGTTCGGCTGGACCTATGATCTGATCTCGCTCTACCTGATGGGCGCTCTGTTTTATTTCGCATTGTCTGCGACATTCGCACAGGGTGCCCATATCAGCGTCGACGTGGTCGCTCATCGTTTGTCGCCTCGCATCCGCCGGCTCCTGCAGGTCATCGTCGCCCTGGTATCGGCCTCACTCTTCGCGACGATCGCCTGGCTCGCGGCGAGTCGCACATTGGATGATTTTCGCAGCGGCGCCGCGACCTCTGGCGAGATCCTGTGGCCGACCTGGCTCTCCGATGTCCTCGTTCCTTTGGGCTGTGCGCTGCTGACCGCCCGCCTCGTCCTGCACGCGCTCGGCCATGCCGTGTCGCTCGCGACCGGGCGCGACCTCGTGCCGCTCGCCGCGCCACCTGGTGCGGACGATAGCGGCGCCGTCGTCTTCGAATGATGGCCTTTGCCATCCTGGCGGTGCTCTTCCTGGCGCTCGCCGCCGGGACGCCCGTTGGTTTCGCGATGGCGATCTCCGGAGCCGTCGGGCTCTATGTGAAGGGCGGTGTGCCGTTGATGCTCGGCGTCCTTTCGACGACGCCGCTTTCGGCCACGAGCTCATATGAGCTCATCACCATCCCGATGTTCCTCCTCATGGCGGAGATGGTGTTGCTGAGCGGCGTGGCGGACGATCTGTTCACGGCGGCGGCGGCCTGGATCGGGCGTGTGCCTGGCGGGCTCGCCATGGCGACAGCCGTCGCAGGAGCTGGGTTCGGGGCGATCTGCGGATCGAGTACGGCCTCGGCGGCGACTTTGTCCTCGACGAGCCTGCCCGCGATGATGCGGCAGGGCTATGAGCGGCGCATGGCTGCCGGCGTCGTCGCCATCTCGGGCACCTTGGCGATGCTCCTGCCGACGAGCATCGCCCTCGTCATCTTCGGGCTGCTTGCGGATGTGAGCATCAGCAAGCTCCTGGTCAGCGGCATCGTGCCGGCCATGATCGTCACGGCCGCGATCGTCATCACCATCCTGATCCTGATCTGGCTCGATCCGAGCCGGGCGCCGCTCTCGAGCTCGACGCCCTGGCGCAAGAAGTTCGCGCTCCTCTGGTCGGTCGGGCCGATGGTGCTGCTGTTCTCGCTCGTGACCGGTGCCATCTATACGGGCGCAGCAACTCCGACCGAAGCCTCGGCCGTCGGCGCGCTCGGCGCCTTCTTGCTGGCCCTGGCGCGTGGGAAGAGGCAGCCCTGCGAGCTGCTGCGCGCCTTCCGCCATGCCGCCTATGGCAGCTGCATGATCGCCATGATCCTGCTCGGCGCCAGCATCTTCAGCTATGCCTTCACGCTGACGCAGATCACCCAGAACCTCGTCGCCTGGGTTGGCGGCCTGCCGTTGCCGTCGGTAGTGATCATCGCGATCATCTTGTGCGGCTATATCGTGCTCGGCTCGTTCATGGATCAGATGGCCATCCTGGTGCTCACGGTGCCCGTGGTGCTGCCGCTGATCAAGACGCTCGGCTACGATCCCGTCTGGTTCGGCGTGATCAAGATCGTGACCGCGGAGGTGGGGCTCATCACGCCCCCGATCGGCCTCAACTGCTTCATCGTCGCGCGCTACGCCAAGCAGCCGGTCAACGAGATCTTCGAGGGCGCCTTTCCGCATTTCATCGCCCATCTGGTGGTCATCGCGCTGCTCGTCGCCTTCCCGGCGCTGGTGCTCTGGCTCCCCGAGCATATGGGCGCCCGCTGAGCGGGAAGGGGGCCTCCCTAGGCCCGCTCGGAGGCGGCCCGGCGCAGAAGCATGTCGCGGCAAGCGGCGAGGTCGATCTTCTGGGTGCCGAGCCGGGGCAACGCCTCGATCAAAGCGACGGTGCGCGGGATCTTGAAACCGGACAGGACGCGCCGGCTCGCGCGCTCGATATCGCCCTCCGAAACCTCGCCGCTCGACGGCACGGCGAGCGCGGCGACCCGCTGCCCGAGACGCTCATCCGGGAGGCCGACCACTGCGACATCCGCGACTTCGGCCGTCGTCAAGAGTGCGGCGGCGATCTCGTCAGGGTAGACGTTCTCCCCGCCCGTCTTGATCATGTGATCGTCGCGCCCGAGGAAATGCAGAGCGCCGGTTTCGTCGAAATAGCCGAGATCGCCGGTTGGTTGCCAACCTCCGTCATAAGACGTTCGCGTTCGGACGAACTCGCCATCCCAATAGCCCAGGGCTACGCCGTCGCCGCGAACGCAGATCTCGCCGACCTCGCCCTGTGCTTTCAGCCTCTCGCTCGCCGAATCGATGATCGCCAGCTCCGAGCTGTTGCGGTTGGGATAGCCATGCGCATCGAAGCGGCGCAGCGCCGGATCGAGCAGGTTATAGGCGAGGCCCCCCTCGGTGCGGCTATAGCCTTGGAGGAGGATGCCTCCGACGCGCTTCTCGAACGTCTCGAATACCGACGGGTCGGCGCTATGGCCGCCGCCCCAGGTGAAGCGCATCGCGCTCTTGTCATGCGCGAATAGCTCGGCCGGAGCACGGGCGATGTCGACGATGATGGTGGCGATGAGATGCATGAAGGTCACCCGCTCGGCTGCGAGCGCGGCGACGAATTCGGCGAGGTCCCATCTGTCGAGCATCACGAGTGGACAGCCGGCGAAGATGCAGTTCGAGAAGACGCTCATGCCGCTCGTATGGAACATCGGCGACACCGCAAGGCCGACATCGCGGCAAGATAGCTTGAAGCAATCCGCCATTGCGGAGGCGATCGAGACGCGCATGCCATGCGTATGAATGGCGGCTTTGGGCAGCGAAGTCGTTCCCGAGGTGTACAGGAGATTCGCGACATCCGAGCTCTGGCAGCCGATGAGCTCGAATTCCGGCGAGCAACGGTCGATTTCGTCCCAGAAGGAACCGGAGCGCGGTTCCTCGCCGGCCTCGAGAATGGGGGCCGCGTGAGCTTCGGCGACTGCCGGCGACCTTTCACTCGTCGTCACGGTCATGCCCGGCGCGCAATGGGCGAGCACCCGCGCGAGGTCTTGCCCCACATAGCGCCAGTTCAGGGGCACGGCGATGATTCCGGCCTTCAGCGCGCCGAGAAACGCGATGGCGAGCTCGGCCCTGTTCGGCAGATAGATCGCGAGCCGGTCCTTCGGTTTCAGTCCGCGATTTCGCAGGAGGTTGGCGAAGCGGTTCGCGGCCGCATCGAGCTCGCCCCAGGACATGCGAAGCCGCCTGTCGACGAGCGCCAGATCCTCCGGATTGCCGCGGGCCTTCATTTCCAGGAAGAGTGCGAAATTCACGGCGCATCCAGGGTTCGTTGTTGTGGAAGGTTTAGACGAACGCGCGCTCAATTCAACATGAAGTCGTCGCCGATCAGATCCAAGATTGCTTGACATCGTATGCAACGCATCCATGCGGCACGCAGAATGGCTATGCGCATGTCTTGCGGCCATTACAAACGGCGAGGCTTGGCATGGCGAGCGCTGCCGCATCGGACGAGCCGCTTCCCGCCGCTTCCGAGGAAGGCTGACGAAGCCGAAGCAGCGCGGGCGCAGGTCGAGGTAACCGCCAACCAGGGAGAGCTCGCGATCGTTAGGGCGAAAACGCCTCAGTGTGAAAGGCACATTTTGCACTGAGCCATTTGAGCGATTACTGTTGATCTCGTAAGGGCCCAGTCGTCACTCGCCCTCGCGAACAACGTTCATAGATGCAATCGAAGCTTCCTGGCCGACTACCGTCACGTATTGCGGCATTCATCGGCCTTTAGCCACCGCATCAGCTCGCGGCGGCGCTGGGACATGAGATGTTCCCCTTTTCCATCGCCCCATTCAAGAACTCCAAGCCCTGTTGCCGCGCCCCGGTGTCCAGCCTCGACCAGCGTCTTTATCTGGGTCGGCGGCTCGGTAGAAACGTCAAGATGCGGCTGCAGAAAGCGCGCAAAGTGATACATGGTGTCAAGTCCGCCCAGGTCTGCGGACTCTATGGGGCCTGTCACTGCCAACCGACGGCCAATCGAGTTTCGTACGATTGAGTCGATCGCTTCCGCTGTTGCAAACCCCGCGGCCCACAGCGACCAAGCTTCACGCAAAGCGGCGAACTGAATGCGATTGCCAATGAAGCCGGGAAGTTCGTGATCGATGACAACCGGTTCTTTGCCAGCCGCCTTCAAGTCCCGACAAATCCGGTCGATCACATCGGGCGCGGTTCGTGGGCTGCCGCAAACTTCCACCAGCGGCAGCAATTGGGGCGGATACCAGAAGTGAGCCGCGACGACACGCTCCTTTCTGGCAACGAGAGTGTCGAGCTCGCTCGCCGGGTGCCCGCTTGCCGATGCAAGGATCGCCTCAGGCGCGCAAATCTTGTCGAGTTCTGCAAAGATCTCACGCTTGAGAGCCATGTCCTCCGGAACCGCCTCGAAAACTAGCTCGGCCTGCGCGGCATGAGCGATTTCGGTATGGGGCACGATGCGCGCGAGCACCGCCGCGACGTTCTTCGATTCCAATAGACCGGCATCGACGAACTCCGCCAGGCTGACGCGAATACGCTCCTGCGACCGGGCCAGACTGGCTTCACTTCTGCCGATCAAGCGCACGGTCCAGCCTCCTTTTGCCAGCACCTCGGCAATTCCGTGGCCAATGACACCGTTGCCGATCACGGCGGCGATGCGGCTGCTTGCAGTCATTTTCATCTCCCTGCATTCGGTGATGGCCCACGGCGCTGCGCGCCCCGGGTCCTGTGGGTCCTGTACCACTTGGCGATCATTCGTGCGTCATTCGATGACGTGGCCTAATCGCGATGGCGTGCTTCGTTCCGGCATTGACCGGCGAGAGCTTATCGATTCGGGCGGCGTCGAGTCGCACGTCATCACCGCCCGAAGGATTGCTCAGGCTCTTGGCCAATCGATACGCCCTATGCGCTTGCATCTTGCTCCGTCGCGCCGGGATTGCTCAGCTTAGGTTGTTTGACGCTCGCTTTGATGGTGAAAGAACTATAAAGGCGCACCCGCAATCATGGATTGAGAAATGGCGCATAGGCCGCATGTCGTCGTCATCGGGGCTGGGACGCTCGGGGTTTGCTCGGCCTTCTACCTCGTCGAACAAGACGCCCGGGTAACCGTCTTGGAGGCCCAATCGATCGCATCGGGCTCGAGCGGCCGTTCGGTCGGAGTCGTAGGCACGCAATTCACCGATGAGTTCAACATCCTACTACGCTTCCATGCCTTGAGACAGCTACGCAGCTGGGAGCACCTCGGCCTTCGCTTCAATCACATCGGATATTTGCGGCTCGCACGGACGAACGCTCAGATGGAGCTGTTCGAAAGAACCGCTGGCATGCGGGAACAAGCGGGATTTCGTTCCCGCTGTTGCGATGCAAGGGAGTTGCGGAGCCTCGTTCCCCATATGAGCACGGAGGGCCTGGCAGGAGGGCTCTTCGGTCCCGATGACGGCTTTCTCGATCCCCACGAAATGTGCAATTTCGTCGCCGACCTGGCGCGCGCGAAAGGAGCCGTCATCCGTCAGTACACCAAGCTTCTCGGTGTGCGGCGAGTAGGCGGCGGATACAGCCTCGACACTTCCAAGGGCGAGGTCGTCTGCGATGCCGTCATCAATGCCGCAGGACCATGGGCCGCGAAGGTCGCAGGCCTCTTCGGGCAAGAGGTCCACATACAGCCGGAGCGCCACGAGGCGATCGCGATCCATTTGGACGAGCCGCTTCCCTATACGATGCCGATGGTCATGGATCTCGTGAATGGCGAAGGGACGGGCCTCAACTTCCGCTACGAACGTCCCAATGAATTGATTGCCGAGATTCACAGGGCACCGGCGTTCTCGTCGGAAGATCCGGACAACTACAACGATCAATGTGAGGACAACTCCAAGGCAAGCCTCGCCGAGCTCCTCATGGAACGCCTACCGGATTTACCCGGCGCGCGATTGGGGCGGGGGTGGGCTGGCCTCTATCCCGTCACCTGCGATCAAAGACCTCTTGTCGGCCCAGCCGATCCTTCCGAGCCGACGCTTGTGACAGCGGCCGGCGCCGGGGGATACGGCATTCAGCTTTCGCCCGTGATTGGCCAAGTCGCCGCCGATTGGGTGTTGCATGGAAGACCCGTATCGGCGCCAGGCACCGAGTTGCTGTTGCCGACGCGCCAACGAAGCGTGCCGGTGCCGGCTGTGTCCCAGGCCCTCTCCTCTCGCGGTCACTAGTACATCGATTCCATGAAACTGCACGGCCGCGGCTACCACTTCGCCCTCCTGCGGCTTTTCCGTCGCCGTGTCGGGAATGATGATGCCGCCCTTGGTCTTCTCCTCACTACGAATCGCAACGTGAACAGGGGCGCTCTAAAGGGGGGAAGTTTGTGCCACCGCCGGTCGCCACGAAGCCGTCTGGTTCGATGATAACTGGGCGATCAACAGCCGAGCCGATTTCCGTCGCGCCGTGAGGGTCATGATAGTTGCCGCCATTGCCGACGACGAAAGCCGGAGACATAGTCTCGCGACACGCCGCTATCGCGCTATCCTCAAGCCGTAGTTGCGCCGGGACCAACGGGAGGAACCTCCCATGTATCGAAAGTGGGGCGCGCGGTTGCCTTGCGAGGGGTCGCGTCACCATCGGGCTCCTGTGCGCTATTTCCCGACATCTCGACGTGGTGCCGGCTGAACCTTTGGATGGCTGATCCCCTTCTCATCACCCTCGCCCCAATGATGAGAATATCCGACGATCAGAATGCGGCTTCCGCAAATGCCTGCGGCGTAGTCGCTTGCGACATGTGACTTGTGCTCGACCGGTCTCTTGCTCATGTGCCGGATCACTATCCAACCTTTCACCTCAACAGGCCGCTTTGCGCCCGATGCCGAAAGCTGGTATTCTTTTGGCATACCAATTGCATTCTGGCCGTAATGAGGATGATTGCGACTTTGGAATCCGATCGGGATGCCGGCCCGGTACTGGCCCTCGCTACCCATGGTCGGCTGCGTGCCATGCTGCTGTCTGGCGAGCTCGCTGGGGGGCAGGTGATCCAGGAACGCCGCCTCGCCCAGCAGCTCGGGCTGTCGCGCACGCCGGTGCGGGACGCGCTGGGGCGGCTGGAGGGCGAGGGCCTGATTATCCGCAATGGCCGCTACCTCCTGGTCGCCACCGTATCGGTCGACGAGGTGCTCGAAATCCTTTCGATCCGCCGCTCGCTCGAAGCCGATGCAGTCAGAGGCGCCGTCGGTCGGATGGCGCCGCTGCGGATCGAGGCAATCCGTGCCGCTATCTTGGGCATGAGCGACCAGCTCAGCGTCAACGACGACGATCACTGGGCCAATGACGATCTCCTGCATTTGTCGATCGCGGAGCATTCGGGCAATCGGCTGCTGGCGCGGCTGATCCGCGATCTTCGCCAACGCACCCGCATGTTCGGGTTGCGCCGTATACCCAGTCGCTTCGAGAACGGTAAGCGCGAGCATGTGGCGATCCTCGACGCTCTGGAGGCGGGCAAAGCCGACGAAGCCGCGTTCATGATGCAGACCCATATCGATCATGCGAGCGAGGCGATCATCGCCAACCTGACCGGAAAGGCACGAACGTGAGCGGTCCAATAGCGCGCAAGCTCCTCTATCTCGCGAATGGGCCGAAGAAGGTCTCGGTCGCCCGCATCGACGAGCGCTTCGCCGGTTATGGATTCGAGGTCGAGAGCCGCTGGGCCTTTGGCGGCGATTTCCCGGACGACCTCTCGGGCTATGCCGGCATCTTCCTTTCAGGCAGTCCGCATGGCGCCTATGACGATGTCGATTTCATCCATCGCGAACACGCGCTGATCCGTGACGCGGCCGCCAAAGGCATTCCGATGCTCGGTGTCTGCTTCGGAAGCCAGATCCTGGGGACCGCTCTGTGCGGGCAGGACCAGGTGTTCCGCCGCTCGACCTGCGAGGTCGGCTACAAATGGCTCGAGACGCAGCCCGAGGCAGCGACCGATCCTGTCGCCAAGGACATTCTGCCGCGCGTCTACATGTTCGTCTGGCACAATGACGAGGTGCGCCACGATCACCCCGACATCTGGATCCTCGCCTCGACCGACCAATGCCCGAACCAGGTCTGGCGTTACCGCGACCAGCCGATCTGGGGCGTCCAGGGACATCCCGAGATCACGCGCGCCGAATCCGCGATCTGGTTCGAGGAGAACCGCGTCCGCCTCGAAAAGGACGGTGCCGTGATCGATGAGCTCAACCGGACCTCCGACGACGCCGAGCAGGCGAAGACGCTGCTCGGCAATTTCGCGGCGTTCTGCCTGCGATGACGCAATACCCATTCGCACCACCCAAAGGAGAGTCATCATGATGAAGACCGTGCGTGTCCTGGCTCTGGCCGCCTCGATCGCCGCGCTGCCGGCTGCCGCCCACGCGGAAGAGTTCGTCTTCTCGAGCTGGGGCGGCGCCTATCAGGACGCCATCCGCAAAGCTTGGATCGAGCCCTTCACCAAGGAAACCAAGATCACCGTCACCGAGGATACGAGTCCCGAACTCGCCAAGGTGAAGGCCATGGTCGACACGAAATCCGTCTCCTGGGATGTGGTGACGGCCGGCGGCTCCGGCTTGATGCTCGGTGTGAAGCAGGGTCTTTACGAGAAGATCACTCCCGACATGGTCGATCAGAGCAAGGTCTTCCCCGGCGCCCGTAGCGATTATGGCGTGCCTTCCGAAATCTTCTCGACATTGATCGGCTACTCGACCAAGGCCTTCCCGCCCTCAGGGCCGCATCCCACGAGCTTCGCGGATTTCTGGGACGTGCAGAAATTTCCCGGGAAGCGTTCACTTCCCAATAATCCCGCAACCGTGCTCGAGGCGGCGCTGCTCGCCGATGGCGTCAAGGCGGACGACGTCTACGCCATGTTGTCGACGCCGGCCGGCATGGATCGTGCTCTCGCCAAGGTTCGCGCTCTTCGCCCCGTCGTCGCCATGTGGTGGAGCAGCGGCGCCCAGCCTGTGCAGGCGGTGGGCAGCGGCGACGCCGCGATGGCGCTCGGCTGGAATGGTCGCTTTCAGGCTGGCATGGATGAAGGCCTGCCGATCGCCATGGCCTGGGAGCAGAGCATCCCGCAGGTCGGCTATTTCATGATCGTCAAGGGCGCGCCGAACAAGGACGCCGCGGTCAAGTTCCTGCGCTTCATCGAGACGCCGGAAGCCCAGTCGCGCTTCAGCCAATACGTCGCCTACGGGCCAACGAGACCGGACGCGCTGGCGCTGATCGACGCCAAGCGCCTTGAGCGTCTGCCTTCGACCGCGGACAGGCTGAAGAATGCGCTCTTCCTGGACGCGAAGTGGTGGTCGGAGCATGGCCAGGAAGCCAATGAGAAATACACGGCCGTGATGCAGGGCAATTGATGCCGGAGACCGCCCATTGGTTCGCGCGCGAGGAATATCTCGCGCGCGTTGGCCGAGTGCAGGCGACGCTGGCAGCCTCGAACTACGACGCCCTGCTCGCCTTCCTGCCCGAGACCGTCAGCTATCTGACGGGGTTTTTCACCCGGGGCTATTCGTCGTTTCAATTCGCCATCATTCCCGCCGCCGGCGATCCGGTGGTCGTATGTCGAGATGTCGAGGAATATTACCTCGACACGACCTGCGTCTTCCCGGGGCGAGCGCTGTGGACGGATTCGGATGATCCGCTCGCCGTCGCCGCGGCCGCGATCCGCAAGACGCTCGGCGCCAAGCCGCGTGTCGCTGCGGAGCTATCGGCCTGGCCGCTCAATGCCAGCCGCTATCTGGCCTTGCATGAGCGCCTGCCTGAGCTGCGATGGCACGATGAGAGCCTGCTCGTCACACGCATGCGCTTCATCAAGTCGGTAGCCGAGATCGCCTACCAACGGCGCGCCGCTCGCGCCGCCGAGGCTGGCATGCAAGCCGCCATCGCCTCCGCCAGGGAGGGCGCGACCGAGCGCGACATGGCAGCCGATATCTGCGCCGCGATGATCAGGGCAGGGAGCGATCTGCCGGGGCCCGGCGTCCTGTCCTCGGGCGAGCGCGCCTTCCATCTGCATGGCGGTTACTCTGATCGCGTGTTGCGCAAGGGCGATATCGTCCAAGTGGAATGCACGCCGAATGTGCGCCACTACCACGCCCGCTTCATGCGCCCGATGAAGGTCGCGATTGCAACGGACGAGGATCATCGCGCGGTCGAGCAATTGATCGCGATCCAAGATCAGGCGATCGCGACCGTGGCGCCGGGCGTGCCGGCGCAGGTTCCCGACCGCATCTACCGCGAGGGCGTGCTCTCGGCGGGCCTGCGCGACAGCTACACCAACAAGACCTTCTATTCGGTCGGATTGATGCTGCAGCCGAATGGCGGCGAGCCGCTGGAGGCGGCGCCCGGCAGCGACTGGTCCTTCCAACCTGGCATGACCTTCCACACCTATGTCTTGGCGCGCGGCTTCGGCATGTCGGAGACCATCGTCATCACCGATACGGGGGTCGAGCGCCTCACCAATTTCCCACGCCGGCTATTCGTCACCTGAACCATGGGCGCTGAACCACGGTTCTTGAAGCTCGCGGCGCTGCCGCTTGCGCTCTACCTCCTGACGCTCTTCGTGCTGCCCGTGAGCGGCTTGCTGCGCTTAAGCCTCGGCGGGGCAGAAGGCATCTTCGCGAACTATTTGCGCATCCTGGAGGTGCCGGCCTATCGCACCGCGCTGGTGACGACTTTCGAGATCGCAGGCCTGGTCACGCTGATCTCGATCGTCATGAGCTATCCTCTCGCCTATCTGATGGCGACGGTTTCGCCCCGCCTCGCCAGGGTGCTGACGCTGTGCGTGCTTTTGCCCTTCTGGACGAGCGCGCTCGTGCGCACGACCGCCTGGATCATCCTCCTGCAGCGCAACGGCGTGCTGAACTCAATGCTCACTGGTTCGGGTCTGATCCGGGAACCAATCGCTTTCGTCTACAACCTGCCAGGCGTGCTGATCGGCATGAGCCACGTGCTGATGCCCTTCGTGGTGCTGCCGCTTTACGGCGCTTTCCGCGGCATCGATCGCAGCGTGGTGCAGGCGGCCGAGACGCTGGGCGCCGGCCCCGTGGCACTCGGCCGGCGCATCTTCCTGCCGCTGACGGCACCGGGCATGCTGGCTGGCGCCACCATCGTGTTCATGAGCGCCATCGGCTATTACATCACGCCGGCGCTCATGGGCGGAGCGGCGCAGACGATGATCGCCCAGATGATCGCCTTCAACATCAACACGGAGCTCAATTGGGGGCTCGCCGCCGCGATGTCGGTGGTGGTGCTCGTTGTGACGCTCGCCATCTTCGCCGGCTTCCAGGCGGTGTTCGGCCTCGACCGGCTTCTCGGGGAGAGCGGGGGAGGGAGCAAGGCGGGCGCGCCCTTGGAGGCCGGCATGCACAGGCGCTCGCCCATGGGATGGGGCGTGGTGTTGGCCGGCCTCCTGATCGTGTTGTTCCTGCTCGCCCCGATCCTGGTTGTCTTCCCAATGAGCCTTGGCTCCTCGCCCTTTCTCGCCTTTCCGCCGAAGGACTGGTCGCTGCGCTGGTATCAGGAGTTCTTCACGCGGCCGCAATGGTTGGCCTCGATTTGGAATTCGCTCGAGGTCGCCCTGATCGCCGTCATCGGCTCGACTGTTCTTGGAACCGCAGCATCGATTGGCCTCAGCCGGCTGAGAGGTTGGGTGGCGAAGTGCCTCGAAACCTTCTTCGTGCTGCCGATGATCGTCCCGGCGATCATCCTCGGGGTGGGACTCTACTACACGCTCGCCCCGCTCGGGCTGATCAACTCGCCCTGGGCGCTGGCGCTCGGCCATATCGTGCTCGCCGCGCCCTTCGTGGTGCTCACCGTGCGCGCGGCGCTACGCGGCTTCGACCGCAATCTCGAGCTCGCGGCGCTCGGCCTCGGCGCCTCCTGGTCCACGATGTTCCGCCGGGTGATGCTGCCTGTCGTCGCGCCCGGCATCGCCGCCGGCGCGGTGTTTGCCTTCATCACCAGCTTCGATGACGTGGTGCTGGCGCTCTTCCTCACCAATGTGCGCAGCCGCACCCTGCCGAAGCTGATGTATGAGGGCGTAGCGCATGAGATCAACCCGACGATCACCGCCGTCGCGGCGCTGATCGTGCTGTTCACCTGCGTGATCTTGCTGGTGAACCTGCTGTTGCAGCGGAGGCAGGCATGATGCAGCCATCGATGGCATTGGATAGCCTCGCGCGCGGCAAATCCGTGCGGCTCGCGCAGGTGTCGAAGTCCTACGGCGCCGCACGGGTGCTGCGCGATTTCAGCCTCGAGGTGCCGGCGGGCTCGTTCTGCACGCTGCTTGGCGCCTCCGGCTCCGGCAAGACGACGTTGCTGAAGCTGATCGCAGGCTTCGAGAACCTGGACGGCGGCAGCATCCATATTGGCGATCGCGACATGGATGGGGTGCCCGTGGCGCGACGGAATATCGGCATGGTGTTCCAGAACTACGCGCTGTTCCCGCA
Organism: Hyphomicrobiales bacterium; assembly: GCA_044445925.1. Classification (GTDB taxonomy): domain Bacteria; phylum Pseudomonadota; class Alphaproteobacteria; order Rhizobiales; family Beijerinckiaceae; genus GAS188. The sequence goes on along the minus strand of JBIOEK010000009.1, from coordinate 8,298 downwards.
TATGTCGGTCGCCGGCAATGTGGCCTTCGGCTTGGAGATGCGTCGCCTGGGGCGCGCCGAAACGGCTGAGCGCGTGAAGCAGGCGCTCGCCCTCGTTGACCTCGAGGAGCTTCATGATCGCTTTCCGCGCCAGCTTTCGGGCGGCCAGCAGCAGCGTGTGGCCCTCGCGCGCGCCCTGGTGATCAACCCCGACATCTTGCTGATGGACGAGCCCTTGGGGGCCCTCGACAAAAACCTTCGCCAGGGGCTGCAATGGCAGTTGAAGCAGCTTCAAGCGAGTCTCGGCGTGACCATCGTTTTTGTCACGCATGATCAGGAAGAGGCTCTGCATCTCTCGGACTGGATCGTGCTGTTGAACGAAGGCCGGATCGAACAGGAAGGAACGCCGAGAGAACTCTATCTGAAGCCCAGAAATCGCTTCGTCGCCTCGTTTCTCGGCGAGTGCAATTGCCTCGAGATCGATGGGCGCAGATTTGGCGTCCGCCCGGAGAAGCTGCGGATCGGAGCGTTTGCCGATGACATCGCGCATCGGTTCGAAGCGGTCGTGACCGATATCGTTTTTCTGGGCAGCGGCGTCCGCGTGGGTCTGAGGCGGGGCGACATGTCGCTCGTCGCCTTGTTGAGTATTGAGGAAGCCGGTGAAGTCACCTCGGGCCAGACGCTGTATCTCGGTTATGCCGCGCGCGACGCAATGCCCTTCGCGGATTAGCCGACCATTCTCGCGTCAAGGCGTAAGAAGTGTCCGCTCAACCCGGAAGCCTAACCAGACGTCCCTGGTGTCGGTGGCGTAGGCGAGGCGGCTCGCGGAGCGGAGATACTCGGCGTCGTAGTCCCAGGAGCCGCCGCGGATGACACGGCTACCGCAGTCGCCGCCGGTCCGGGCCGAACCATCGGCCGGCGCTCCCTGGTAGCTGTCGTTCCCGCAGTCCTCCGTCCACTCGTAAACATTGCCGTGGACTTGGTAGAGACCCCATGCGTTGGGCTCGAATGAATCGACCGCTACGGTGCGCCCTCGGTATTCGCCCTTCGCCCCGCTGCCATAGGGGGTGCCATCGTAGTTTGCTTGGCTCGTCGAGATCGAATTCCCCCACCAGAACGGCGTGGTCGTCCCTGCGCGCGTGACATATTCCCGCTCCGCTTCGCTGAGCAGACGATAGGTCTTGCCGGTCTTCTTCGCGAGCCATGCGATGTAAGCCTTGGCGTCATCCCATGACACGTTGATCACCGGCCGGCGGCCTCGGCCCCAGCCCTGGCTGTCGGGCTTATAGCCGCGGCAGCCGCCGTCGGCGACGCACGCATCCCACTCCTCGAAGGTCAGCTCGAACCGCCCAACCGCAAAGCTCTGCGCGAACGTCACCGGGTGTTGCGGACCTTCGTCGGAGGCTCGATTCAGCTCGCTTGCGGGCGAGCCCATCGTGAAGGTTCCGGGCGGCACAACGACCATCTCCGGACAGTTGCTGCATTCCTTGAAGGTATCGTGTGGCTTCAGCGCTCGTTCGCGTTCCGGCGATAGTGCGGTAACAGCCATCTGCGTCGGTGCGGCAGGAGCCTGTCCTGGCGCAATAGAGGTTGGCTGCGGGACCGGCGTTGCCGGTGCGCGGACGAGCCAGAGCACAACGGCGCCAAGCACCGTCAGACCGATCAAAGACGCAGCGACCAGCACAGGTCGCGATGGCGGCCACATTGGGCGTGCTTCGGAGCGCGGGAGCCGGTGGCGCTCTTCCTCGTCTGCGCGGCGTTTCACCTGCGCTTCGCGTCCGAGCCGTTCCGTGCGTTCCCGCACTTCGTCGCTACCAACCTTGGCAACCACAGGCGATACGCGCTCCTGAAGCACCTGCTCGGACGCTGCTTCGGGAACTGTGTCCACCTTTTCCGCGGGAAACGTCTTGACCAACTCGTCGATCGCCTTTTCCCGCGATGCGAACCCGTCGAGCCAATGCAAATCAGAGAGCCGCACGCGCAGGCCGTGCTTGGGCTGCGCATTCTCGATGCGGAATGGGATGACCACCTTGTGGCTCTCGCCGGCGACCGTCACCTCCCGGCGGATGTAGTCGCTTGCGTTGCAATGCTCGGAGAAAATCAAGAGCATCGCCCGGCTGGCCTCGATCGCATTCGCGATCTCGTCATCGTACGGCCTTCCGGGCCTCACGTCACGCGGCGCAATCCAACAGCGCACGCCACGCCGTTCCAGTTCGTCGACGATCTCTTTGGCCGCCGCCCGATCCTCGCTGACGTGGCTGACGAACAGGAACATTTCAGGCATTGTTATGCTCCCAACCTCCCCGGGGCCCGTTCGATGTCTCTCATACGTAGTAGCACCCTGCTGCCTGATCACGCACCAGCGTCTCAGCCATCCACCTCGCAATGGACGACGTGAACGCGCAGTTCGTGCGGGAACGCGGCAAAGGACGGGCACGCGAGTTGTGGAGCGCTCTGGAGCGGATCGGCCGGGTCAAGGTGGGGGCGCAATGGAGGCTAGGCCGTGTCGACGGTCTCGCTCAAGCTTTGCGGCAGCGATGCTCAGCATGGAGAGGTAGGCCCTGGGCTTTCGCATTTCTCGTCCTTGCTAGGAGGCGGGAACCCCCGAATCCGCCAGGCGCTCACGGCCGACGAAGCAATCCAGACCCCAGAATGGACATCGCCGCCTGGATTGCCTCGTCGGCGCCGGTGCGAGATCGCAGCGTCACTCCCGCCTCCTCGCAATGACGGCTACGGGCGATTTCGAGCCAGACTTCAGGGACCCCAAAAATGCGATTGAGTGAAGCGTTTCACAACGCAGGCTGGTGGCTGGTGCGCGATCGGGGCAGCGGTCCGACGCGCTGGTACTGACGCGGACGCGCGACCTCGACCACACAGCGCTTCGAAGGCCCTGCCACCGCCGCTGATCAGGATGCCTCGGGCACCGCATGCGTACCCATCGCCACGTCCTTGGCCTCGACCCCGAAACCGACCATCACGGCGATCACCACCGCCACCACGCCGGCGACGCCCGCCAGTGCCCAGCTATAGTCGTTGTTCATTCGCTCGCCGATGCCGGCCTGAAGCGTGGCATTGTAGGAGGCCAAGAGATTGCCGAGTTGATAGACGACGCCCGGAAAGGTCGCACGGATGCTGGGCGGCGATAATTCGTTCAGATGCGCCGGGATCACGCCCCAGGCTCCCTGCACGCAGATTTGCGTCAGGAAGGCGCCGAGGCCGAGCGTGAGCGCCGAGCTGCCGAACGCCCAGAGCGGCAGCACAGGCAGCGACAGCAACGCTGCCAGCACGATGCTGATGCGCCGGCCGATTCGCTGGGACAGCGCCCCGAACAAGAGGCCGCCGATCACCGCCCCGACGTTGTAAATCAGCGCAATGACGGTGATGGTCGCGTGGTCGAAGCCGTGCTGCACGCCCAGGAAGATGTTGGGATAGATGTCCTGCGTGCCGTGGCTGAAGAAATTGAACGCAGTCATCAAGATCACGGCATAGACGGTCAGCCCGACATGTCGGCGTATTACCGAAGTGATGGACGGGCGCGGCCCGGCCTGGCGCGCCGTCCAGTCCGGGCTTTCCGGCACGTGACGGCGGATATACAGCACCAGCAGCGCCGGCAGCGCGCCGACCATGAACAGCCCGCGCCACCCGACCAGCGGATAGACCAGGTAGAAGGTGAGGGTGGCGAGGAAATAACCGCTGGGGTAGCCCGATTGCAGCAGGCCCGAGACCCAGCCGCGCCATCTCGGCGGAATGGTTTCCATGGTCAGCGAGCTGCCGATGCCCCATTCGCCACCCATGGCGATGCCGAACAGCCCGCGCAGCACGAGAAAGCTCGCGAGGTTCGGGGCAAGGCCCGAAAGCAGCTCGAGGATGGAATAGGACAGCACGCTGATCATCAGCAGCGGACGACGCCCGAAGCGGTCGGCGAGGCGGCCGAAGATGTAGGCGCCGAGCGCGCGCGTCGCCAGCGTGAGGGTGACAGCGACGGTGACCGTGGTGAGGGTGACGCCGAATTCCTCGGCGATGTCGCTGAACACGAAGACCATGATGAAGAAATCGAAGGCGTCGAGCGTCCAGCCGAGAAAGCTGGCGATCACCACCTTGCGCGCACGACCGACGTCTTCCATCGATTTACTCGAGGCCGCGAGCAACGGGTATGATGCCGAACCGAATGACATCGGCCATGCGCATCTCCACGCGAACGACGCTTCACCGTGTTGCACATAATGCCGCAAGTCGCCCGCAACGCAACCCGATATAGCGGCGCCGAGGGTGAGGCCGGGGACGCCGGATGGGTCATCGAGGAGGCGAGCCGTCGAGGATAGGAGGGCTACACTCGACGGCTCGCAGCTCGAAAATGGCGGAACAACCTTCACCTTCTCGTGCTGACAAACTCCAATAGTGCAAAGGGATTGATAGTTGGCTAAGCCAAAGGGGCAAATCGCGGCTCTCCCCGCAACGCCTCATAACCATAGTCCGTCGATCGACCGCAGACGCTTCTATTGATCTCGAACCCGATTGGCGTCAAAGATCGCCCGCTTCGGAGGCGGCTCTCTGACGCGTTTGCGTCCGGGAGGATCGCGCTTGCGATCGGATGGGAGAGGCGGATGACGGCGCGGCTGATGATCCTCAACGGACCCAACCTCAACCTCCTCGGCATACGCGAACCGCATATTTACGGCTCGACCACGCTCGACGCCGTGAGAGCGAGCTGCGAGGCGTTCGCGAAATTTGCAGGTGCCGAGCTCGCCTTCCATCAATCGAACCACGAAGGCGTCCTGGTCGATTACATTCAATCGGCTCGGCAAGAAGCCGATGCGCTCATCATCAATCCGGCCGCCTACTCCTTCACCTCGATTGCCATGCTCGACGCCTTCAAGATCTTCGAAGGCCCGATCATCGAAGTGCATATTTCAAACATACATGCGCGCGACGAGCTGCACAGGCACTCGAAATTATCCTCTGCGGTCAAGGCGGTGATTGCCGGACTCGGGCCCTACGGCTACATCGTCGCCATGCAGGCAGCCCTGCACGCATTGGGAAAGATGTCGCCGAGCTTTCCACCATCCATCCGAGATGTTCCCCGCTGAGCGAAGCTGTCCTCGGCAACATTCCGCCTGCCGGCAAGGCCTGTCCCGAAATTCACGAAGGCTGCGCTTTTCCCGTCATTGCGAGGAGGCGGGAACCCCGATTTCGCCGCGCGCCACGGCCGACGAGGCAATCCAGACCGCAGAATGGACATTGCCGCCTGGATTGCCTGTCACGTGGGAGGTTTGGGCAGGAAATCGTTGCTGAAGAAGTCGGCGGCCTTCCGGTCGGTCTTGAGATCCTGGTATTTCGTCATCAGCTCCACCGTATCCTCCCAGTCCTTGAGGGCAAAGGCGCCCGTGGGAAGATCCTTCGTGGCCTCGCTCCTCATCAGCCCCAGGCCTACCTTGAGCTGCGCCATCGAGAGATCGGTGTCGAGATCGGCCTTCGCCTTCTGGCCGGCCTTGACCGAGGCTTCCGGCTCCTTCTGCGCCGCCTCGAAGCTGCGCACCGTGGCCTTGACGAAGCGCCGAACCAGATCGGGATTGGCGGCAATCAGCTCGTCGTTGGCCACGATGGTCAAGCCGACCGTGTTCACGCCGTTCTTGGCATAGCCGAAGTCGATGATCGGGATGCCTTGAGCCGCGAGCGTCAGCGATTGGTTGTCGAGGCCGCCCATGATGCCTTCGACGCGCTTCTCGGCAATGGCGACCATTTTTCCCGCGCCGTCGATGCGCAGGATCTTCACCTTCGCCATATCGACGCCGTTGCGCTGGAAGAGGGCCGGCAGGAGCGCGAGACCCGCCTCGCCGGCAGCGCTCGCTATCGTCTTGCCCTCGAAATCCTTCATGGTCTTGATGCCGAGATCGGAACGCCCGGTGAGCGTGTAGGGCGAGGAATTGGTTATCGCCATCACGGACCGGACGGGCGCGCCCCGGCTCACGCCGTTGATCACGCTGCCCCCGTCCGCGAGACCGAAGGTGTCGCCCTTGGCTCCGACCGTCTGCACCGCGCGCACCGAGCCCTGGCCCTCGCCGATCGTCAGGTCGATGCCTTCGTCGCGATAATATCCACGCTCGAGCCCCAAATAGAACGGGGTGTGGAAACCGTAGAGAAGCCAATTGAGCCGGAACGTCACCTTGTCGAGCGCCAGCGCCGGCGATGCCAACCCCAGCGCCGCGATCACAGCCGCCGCTAGTGTGGTGAATTTGAAGTTCCTATCCCATGGATGGCATGCGCGCTGTAGGAACTTCAAATTCAAAAACCACACTAGAAACAATAATTTGCTAGTGCAGCCTTTGAATCCGAAATTCGCCCCGCGCGTTGCCCCAATGTGATGCGAATTTCGGATTCGCTGCACTAGCTCGCCGAAGAGATCAGCGACACCGACCTATTGCGCCGCCTGCGCGAGCTGGCCGTGACGATCGAAGACGATCTCGCCGCCGCGGATCGTCAGGTCGCAACGCACCTCGCTTTCGAGCATCTGCGGCGCACAGGCGAAGATGTCGTGCGAGACGATTGCCACATCGGCGAGCCGGCCGGCCGTGAGGCGGCCGAGCCCAGCTTCGGCGAACTGGGTATAGGCGCCGCAAGCCGTGTAGGCATGCACCGCCTCCTCCATGCTCAACGTCTCCGCTGGCCCGATCAGCGTGCCGCGCCGCGTGCGGCGCGTCGTCATGGTGTAGAGGTTCTTGAACGGATCGGTGACGCTCACGGGAGCGTCCGAGCCCGCGGCCGGATGCAGCCCGGCTGAGAGCCATTTGCGCATCGGGTAGGAGGCGGCGGCGCGCCGGGCCCCGAGATTGCCAACATAGAGATCGCCGAATTCATAGATGAAGATCGGTTGCGGCACGGGATCGATGCCGGCTTTTGCCATGCGGGCGATCTGGCCGTCATCGAGGAAGCCGCAATGCTCGATGCGGTGGCGCCGGCCGAGGATCGGCGAATCGGGTCTCGCGGCCTTCTCGATCCCCGACAGAACCTGCTCGATCGCCGCATCGCCGATGGCGTGGATGGCGAGCTGGTAGCCGAGGCCGTGGTAATGGGCAAGCGCCTCGTGCATCTCGGCTTCCGGCAGGCACAATATGCCGAAATTGCCCGGATCGCCGACCATATAGGGCTCGCTCATCGCGGCCGTGAGCGCGCCGGCACTGCCGTCGGCGAATACCTTCATGGCGCCGTAGCGCAAGAGGCCGGTCTCGCGGCCGAAGCGGTAGCCGGCCGCATGGGCCTTGTCGCCGATGCCGTCGGCATTGCCGTAGATGCACGCCCATGTCCGCACTGCAAGCCGGCCGGACGAGGCCATATCCTCATAGGCCTCGATCTCGGCCATGCCGCAGACCATGCCGACCGCCGCATCCATGACGCTGGTGAATCCTTGCGACAGCATGTAGTCGCCGCCCTTGGCGATAGCGGCGGCGAGCTCCGCCTTGCCGGGTTTCGGCATGACGTTGGTGACGATGCGCAAGGCGTTCTCGGCGATCAGCCCGGTCAGCCTGTTGCCGCGCCGCTCGATCAGCCCGCCCGGAGGAGCTTGGGTGTCGGGTCCGATGCAGGCGAGCCGCAGGGCGGCGCTGTTGACGACGGCCACATGGCCGCAGCTGCGCTCGACGAAGAGCGGATTGAGAGGGGCCGCCGCGTCGAGCTCCTCGAGCGTCGGATGCCGGCCTTCGGCGAGCTCGTTATGGTCGTAGCCGCGCCCGGTGATCCATTGGCCGGGTCTCTTGAGCTTCGCCTCGTCCTTCACCCGCCGCAGGAGCTCGCCGAGGCTCCCGACACCCGTCTCGGGACGCAGGCTGAGCTCCGACATGCTCAAGCCCAGCGGAACAAGATGCATATGCGCATCGTTGAAGGCGGGCACCGCGGCGCGCCCATCGAGCTCGAGCACGCGCGTCGCCGGCCCGCGCAACGCCTGAACGTCGCTCGCGCTGCCCGCCGCCAGCACCTTGCCGCCGCCTGTCGCCAGGGCTTCGGCGAAACCCTCGGCGAGCCCGAGAAAGATCGGCCCGCCGGACAAGATCAGATCGGCCTTGCTCATCGCCATCCTGCTTCCGCCGGCGATATCGCCTGTTCGGCAGCACAGACATGCCACATGCTACCGAAGTCGATCAAGGCCGCATCGAGAGTAGTAGATAAAATCACACGCTTGGCACCCATTGCTTCAGTCCGCTTCGGTGGAAAGCCGCCATTCGCTCGAGCGGGCCGAATGGAGCCGATGCGCCAGGAGCAGCGATCCCCGACCAATTCAATTTCTGATCGGCAGCACCATCAAACCGGAATGAACCCGTGCAGCCT
>JBIOEK010000008.1:0-22357 GCA_044445925.1 Hyphomicrobiales bacterium | reverse complement strand
TCGGCCATCCACCGGTGTAGCCGTAACGCCAATTTTCGCGTTGGGCGCGATAGGCCCGTGGCCATGGCGGCACGACACAAATTATCGTCTTCACGACCCTGAAACGCAAAACGCCCGGCGGCTTTCTCAAGCTCCGGGCGCAGACTGGACACCTATCCAACAGAAAGGCATTTTTTCAGAAATCCCGGAAATTGTCAAGCAGATTTTTTCCACGAAGCCTCGCGCCGGAGCCGCCGATATGATCTCGCGAGGCGCCGGGCACGTATATAGCCGGCTATATATTTTGCGCAACACAATCTCCGGAATCAACATTCCTCAACCTTCCGGCCGGCCGATCCGCCGTCCCGCGCCGGGCACCCAGGCCAGCAGCAGCCGCGCATGCTCATGTTGGGGATCGGCGAACCTGTCGCCGCGCGGAGCGCGCGCGAAGGGAGGCAGGCGGAATTGCTCCTCGCCTATTCCATCACCGCAGCTTTCAGGATGCACACCATGGTGGCGCGGCCGGGCTTGCCCGAGAGGCAGCGCACGATATGGGTGCGGTCGCAGCGATAGCGCAGCGTGTCGCCGGGGCCGGCGCGGCGCTTCTCGTCGCCCGTCTCGATCTCGAACTCGCCGGCCTGCACGGTGAGGCATTCGACCGAGCCGCGCTGATGGCCTTCAGCCTCGAGCACGCCGCCCGGCTCCGCGGTCACGTCGTACCATTGCAGCCACTCGACCGTCTTGATCCAGCCGACGATGGCGAGCCTGATCTTGCCGTCCTCGGAAACCAGGATCGGGGTCGCCGAGGCGCGCGTCTCCTCGATGAAGGGCTCTTCGTCCGAGGCGGCAAGGAAGCGCTCGATGGAGATGTCGAGCGCCTGGCTCAGCCTCCAGATGGTGGCGAGCGTCGGGTTCGTCTCGTTGCGCTCGATCTGGCTGATGATCGACTTCGCTACGCCGGACTGCTCGGCGAGCTCGGAGAGCGACAGGTTATAGGCCTTGCGCAGGCGCTGGATGGTCTTGCCGAGCTGGCCCGAAAGCGCCTGGGCGCCGGCCTCCCATTCCCTGCCACGGTCCTTGGTCGCGATGGCCATGCGGCAATCCGGTTTGGCGAACGAAGCGTTCGTCGCTTCCACCATGCCAGCCGGGCGGGCAGGGTGCAAGAAGACGATCGGGACGGAAGGCGATCGGAAGGCCTGGTTCCGCCGATGCGATTGCTGAAGCTGCCCCAAGAAACCATATGTGGCATCCGTCCGGTTTTCACGACTATCCCACCGCCTGCGCCGCCTCGCGCAGCACCTCGGCGACGGCGTCCTTATAGGCCTCGAAAACAGCGGAGACGCCATCGCCCGGTCCGGTCCAGTTGATGGTGAAGCAGAAGGTCACCGGCACTTTCGAGACGATCATCTGGCCGGGAAGGCAGAAGCAATGGAAGCCTTCCCAGTCGATGCTGCCTCCCTTGGCATAAGCCGCCGTGTCCGCGGGTACCACATGCACGATCGAATCGGCCATGGATTGGATGCGCTTGAATTCGACGAGCGTCGCGGTCTCCTTGAAGAAGGCGCCGCTGAGCGCCTGCCGATACCAGCTGACCATCTCCTCGGCGGTGCCGGCCATCGTCTGCTGGTCGTTGAGTGGAGGGCGGGCGGTGCCGGGCAACAGGCCTGCCTGCATCCGCTCGATGCCCTCCCAGCCGATATCGACGCCTTCCGGCGCCCCGGCGAGCCAGGAGAACAGACGGCGCGTCGAATCGGGGATCTGCGTAGCTTTCAACCCGGCCTCGGCGATGAGAGCTCGCACCCGCGCCGCGCCGACCGCCCCGACGGCGATATCGGTTGCCGTATTGTCGCTGTGGGAGATCATCGCCTCGAGCACGCTGCGCGCCGGGACCGTGCCCGAAAGATTGAGGAATACCGGGCTGCTCGGCGAACGCACCCGGTCGTCGATCGGCATCTCGCTGTCCTCGGACAAGAGCCCCGCCTCCACGTCTCGCAAGAGTTGCGCCAGGATGAATGTCTTGACCGCGCTGCCGATGAACAGTCGCGAAGCTGGATCATGCGCGGCCTGCCAGGGCGCCGAAGGGTGGTCCGCCATGACCAGGCAGCTCGCGGAAGCGGGCAGCTTGGCGAAGCGCGCGACCGCCGCCTGAACGCGCTCTGCGCCGTCGCCAGCCCTGGCGCGTCCGATGCAGGCGGCAGCGGCGACCGCCGAAGCGGTCAGCGCCAGCGCATTGCGGCGACAGAGGTTCATGACAGCCCTCCTGGCTAGCCCTATCCCATCGCCCGAAAGACACCCCCGTCATGGCCACGCCATCGAGCCTCGTCATCACGGCTTGGACTCTCGATCGAGCACGCCGACGAGCAGCTTGGTGATGTAGGCATCGCTATAGCCGCACACCATCCCCAGAATGGCGGCAGCCATCCTGTCGCGCCAAAACTCTTCGAACTTCATGCCCGCGATCTCCAATTTGACCAGCCCGGCCATCAGGAAGATGCAGAGGATCAGCGCGACGGTGCCGACGAGGGTGAAACGGAGCTTGGGATCAAGATTCGCAGGATCGAAATTGCCGAGCAAATCGAAGCTCAGCTTGAGGTTGTGGACGAAGACAAAGAAGCTGATCCCCACGCACACCCCGACGACGACCGAAACGGATGTTGGGATGATCTTGCGGATCATCGGTATGTTCCCCACGAGGGGGAGGTTTTGGATCGCCAGCGTGAGAACGAGCCCAACGATCACCGCGCCGATGATGACATACGCCGCCGTGCGCAAGGTGGCCTCTATATAGGCCTTGCGAACTCCGGGACCCTCCTCTCCGACGAATAGGGCCTCGAAATCGTCGAGCGCGGCCGTGGCGCTCTTAACATCGCCGTCTTGCAACCCGCGCCGCGCAAAACTGAGTAGGGTTTTCAGATACCTGTCCCGCTTAGCTCCCGCCTCCACGAGGGCTTTGACCTTCGCGATCGACTTGTCGACCCGGCTGAGGAAAGCCGTTGCTTCTTCCGGCATCGGCTTTGGCGCCCATGGGGGCGCGGAAGCATGCAGGTCGTCATCCTCGATGTGAACCTCATAGTAGGCGGTATCGAGATCGGCTTGGTCGAAGTTGTCGAGCTCGGCATTGGCGAAGGCAAGGTCGCCCGTCTCGAGGCCGATCTCCGCGACCCTCAGCATCCTTTGAGCATAGGCGGTCCGGCGGGCCCCTTGTGCAATGTCGAGCCGAATGCGGTTGCAGACGTTCTTCAGTCTGCCGAGGAGCGCTTCGGCATCCGCCGGCATCGGCGCCGGAGCGGCGGCAGAAGCGGTCGCGCTCAACGATCCGTCATCGGCAAGCTCGACATCGTAGAATCTCGACGCCATGGAATCCCCCTATCGCGCGACTAGCTCGCATCCTGCTACAATGGCCGCTTGCAGGTCTTGCAGACCTTGTTACCTGTTGTCTTCGGCGGCCAACGATCGAATATGACCGTGAGCGGGCCCAGCCCGATCCCCGAGGGCCGCAGCAGCTTCGAGCTCATGCCTGTCAGCTCCGGGAGATTGATCGCCGCCGGATGCGGGCTGACCCCACCCATGCCGGCATCGGACGTCCCCTGGCGCAGTTGGTCGGCGATCCGGGAGATCTCGTCGGCCAACGCCTGCCGCTCGGTCTGCGTTCGGACCTCGGGCAACACATGCATCTCGAGCGCATGCGTCAACGCAAGCGCTTCCTTCATGGATGCCGTGCCCGCGGCAGCATTGAAGCGAAGCTTGGAAACCATCGAACTATCCCCCTGAGCTCGACACCGATCTTCCATTTGAGCCATTCCGACTTGCGGCTGTCAAGGCCGTTTCATCCCTTGAAGCCGTCCTCGTCGAGATAGCGTTGCTCCTCTGCCGTGGTCGCGCGGCCGAGCACGCCATTGCGGTGCGGGAAGCGACCGAAGCTGGCGATGATGTCGCGATGCCTTTTCGCGGCGCTCAGATTCTCGGGCAGGCCGAGGGCCTCGAACAGTGCCACGCAGCGCTCCTGGTCGCCGAGCCTTTCCGAGTGCATGAGCGGCATATAGAGGAAGGTCACGAGCTCCTGGTCGCATTGCCGGTCGAAGCCTCTCGCCAAGGCGCGCTCCGCGACGCCGCGGGCCTTAGCGTCGGTCGCGAAGGCGCGGGGCGATCCGCGAAACAGGTTGCGCGGGAACTGGTCGAGAAGGATGACGAGCGCCAGCGCTCCCTGCGGCGTCTCCTCAAAGGACGCGAGCTCGCCGCGCGAAGCCGCCTCGTAAAGATCGAGGAAGCGCGTCCTGATGGCTGCGTCGAAGGCCTCGTCCTTCGCGAACCATCTATCCGGCCCGGCCTCGCGCCAGAAGCCGATCACGTCGTCCTTGGAGGGCAAGGGCATGGCCAAAATCGTCTTCCGTCCGATCGGCACGCTTTGACGCGGCGGCGAGCCTCCCCTAAGAGCCTCGCCATCCACTCCCGACATGCGCTCCGGGCTCAGGCGCCGCGGATGCCATCGGCTCCAGAAGGAAACGCTCATGCGTGTGTATTACGATCGCGATGCCGACATCAACCTCATCAAGACCCGCAAGGTCGCGATTGTCGGCTATGGCAGCCAGGGCCATGCGCATGCGCTCAACCTTCGCGATTCGGGGGTGAAGACCGTCGCCGTCGCGCTGCGCAAGGGCTCGGGCTCCGCCAAGAAGGCCGAGGCCGAGAAGCTCACCGTGATGGAGGTCGCGGAGGCCGCCAAATGGGCCGATGTGATCATGATGCTGACGCCCGACGAGATCCAGGCCGACATCTATCGCGACCATCTCGCACCCCATATGAAGAGCGGCGCGGCCTTGATGTTCGCGCACGGCCTCAACGTGCATTTCAACCTCATCGAGCCGCGCGCCGATCTCGACGTCCTGATGGTCGCCCCGAAAGGCCCGGGCCACACGGTGCGCTCGGAATATCAGCGCGGCGGCGGCGTGCCCTGCCTGATCGCGATCCACAAGGACGCCTCCGGCAATGCCCATGATCTGGGCCTCAGCTATGCGGCCGCGATCGGGGGGGGCCGCGCCGGCGTCATCGAGACCTCCTTCCGCGAGGAATGCGAGACGGATCTGTTCGGCGAGCAGGTCGTGCTGTGCGGCGGCCTCGTCGAGCTGATCAAGGGGGGCTACGAGACCCTGGTCGAAGCCGGCTACGCGCCCGAGATGGCCTATTTCGAGTGCCTGCACGAGGTGAAGCTGATCGTCGACCTCATCTATGAGGGCGGCATCGCCAATATGAACTACTCGATCTCGAACACTGCCGAGTACGGCGAGTATATGAGCGGCCCGCGCATCATCAACGAGGCCGCCAAGGCCGAGATGAAGCGCGTGCTTTCGGACATCCAGTCGGGCAGGTTCACCCGCGACTGGATGCTCGAGAACCGCGTCAACCAGACCTCGTTCAAGGCGATGCGCGCCAAGATGGCGGCCCATCCGATCGAGCAGGTCGGCGAGAAGCTGCGCGACATGATGCCCTGGATCAAGGCGAAGGCGCTCGTCGACAAGACGAAGAACTGACGCTCCCGCACAGCATGAAGGGCACGAGATGCTGATCCATTCGCTGCGCATGAAGCTCAGGGCCGAGCTCGAGGCTCCGCTAGAGGAGCGCCGCTTCGGCACGGGCTGGCTCAGCGGCGTCGCCTCGCTCGCTTCCGCCGTGGCGAGCCTCATCCTGGTCGTCTGCCTGCGATTTCCCAAGCTGTTCGGCATGCCGGAGCTTGCGGCGCTTCGCGACAATGCCGTGTTCAGGCCTGGCCTGCACCTGCTTTTGATCCTCGCTTATGCGCTCGCCCTGCTCAACCTGGTGCTGCGCCCCACGAAGACGCTGGGCTTCGTCGCGCTTGGCGTGACCTTGGTCGCCAGCCTGCTTGGAGGCTCGCGAGCGCAAGCCCTGCCGGGAGAGACGGAAGGCGTGTTCTTCGGGCTCGATTTCTTCCTCGTGAACGTGGTGTTCACCGGCTTCCTGTTCGTGCCGCTCGAGCACCTCTTCCCGCGCCGGCAGGGACAGGCGCTGTTCCGCAGCGAATGGCGCGAGGATCTGTTCTACTACCTGGTCAGCTCGATGCTGGTGCAGGTGCTCACCTTCCTGTCGCTCGCGCCGTCGCATCTGATCGCCGCGCATACGCAGTGGACCGAGTTCCGCGCGGCCGTCGCAAGCCAGCCCTGGCTGCTGCAGCTCGTCGAGATCATGTTCTTCACCGACCTCGCCCAATATTGGCTGCACCGCGCCTTTCACCGGATCCCCGCGCTTTGGCGCTTCCATGCGGTGCATCATTCGGCGCAGTCGATGGACTGGCTCGCGGGCGCGAGGATGCATTTCCTCGAGATCGTCTGCCTGCGCGGCGTCACCGCGGTCCCGATGTTCACCTTCGGCTACGAGCCCTCGGCGCTGCAGGCCTATATCCTGATCGTCTATGTCTACTCGTCGTTCATCCACGCCAATCTCGGCTGGACCCTCGACCCTATCGGCCCCTATCTCGTGACGCCGAGATTCCATCATTGGCACCATGGCATCGACAAGGAGGCGATCGACGTCAATTTCGCGATCCATTTCCCGCTGCTCGACCGCCTGTTCGGCACCTATCATCAGCCGAAGGGGCAATGGCCGTCGGGCTATGGCATCGCCGGCCACCCCGTGCCGCACGGCTATTGGAAGCAGTTCCTGTATCCGTTCAAGCGGGAGAAGTCTCCGCAAGCGGCCCCGCCGGGCGCGCCCTAGACCGCCGCCTAGTTGCCGTCTCGAAAATAGGGCTCGACCGGACCTTTGACCTTGATCGTCAGGGGCTTGCCGAAACGATCCTTGGCCGCGCCGGCCGCCACGCGAACCCAGCCTTCGCTAACGCAATACTCCTCGACATTGGTCTTCTCGACGCCTTTGAAGCGCACGCCCACATTCCGTGCCAGCACCTCGGCGTCGTAATGGGGGCTGCTCGGGTCCGTGGACAATCGGTCCGGAGGGGTGTCATTCATGAGATCGGGTCTCCGAGGCTCTTTCCAGCAAGGCTCTTGCCAACAAGTCTTTCTCCAGCAAGGCAAGGGCGGCGATCGCGAAAGCCCGCATATTGGCGACGCGATCCGATGACCCGGTCTCGAGGGTGCGGACCTCTTCATAGGCTCCGCTGACCGCCAGGCACGCATGACCCGCGGCGTCGCCGTAGCGATTGCCCGTGGGACCGGCCGCGCCGGTTTCGGCGAGGCCCCAACTGGCCCCCAAGCGCCGGCGCGAGACGCGGGCCAGGAGTTGCGCATAGGGTTCGGAAGCGGAGCGTATCCCCGACATCTCGTCTTGCGTGATGCCGAGCAGCGCCTGGCGAGCCGGGGCCGTATAGACGACGGCGCCGCCGAGAAAGTAGCTCGACGCCCCCGGAACGGCGAGAAGGGCTGCGGCGATCAGGCCACCGGCCGACGACTCCGAGACCGCGATCGTCTCGCGGCGTTCGACCAGAAGGGCGGCGACGCGTCGAGCGATCGCTTCCAATTCACCCATGTTCCTGCTCCGGCAGATCGGATCGCGAGCCGCCGTCCGCTTGCCCCCGCGTCCCGGCGCCTCCAGCATAGGCATTGGGACCTCGTTCGGTGCGCGTCAAGGCTGGACAAGCCGGCCGTCTTTGCCTTGCACGCCGGCCTGCGCACCGATCCTCTCCGAGAAGTGGACCCGCTTTTCGCGATCATGCCCTAACGTGGCTGGCACGAGGCCTTCTCGGCCGGCGTCAGCGCCTGCATGGCTGCATCGAGCTGCGGATCCTCGCCCTTGGTCCAAGGCGTCGGATCCGACAGGACGGGAATGTCGGGCGCGATGTCCGCGTTCTCGACCAGGCTGCCGTCGAGCTTGCGGTAGGGCAATTGCGGGAGACCGTAGACCAGGCCCGGGACGATGTTCGATTCGACCCACCAGACGGCGGTGCCGGTGCCGGCGACCGGATCGCCGACGAGCGGCCCGAGCTTGAGATCGTGATAGGCCTGCGGGAAAATGGACGCGTCCGAATAGCTCGCCGCGTTCATGATCACGGCCGATGGCTTCGTCCAACGGTCGCGGGGCTCTTCCTGGCTCGGGCCTCCGCGTAGCGGCATGAAGCTCATATAGGTCTTGCCGGAGAGCAGGGTGAGCAGCTGGTTGTGAAGGTTGCCGCCGCCATTGAAGCGAATGTCGACGATCAAGGCGTCGGCATGCTGAAAGCGTCCGAATATCTCGGAAAAGGCCGAACGGTAGGAGCGCGCGTCCATGCCGGAGACATAGACGTAGCCGAGATGGCCGCAGGACTTGGCGGTGACGTATTCGCGCTTGCGCTTGACCCATCGTATTGTTGCCAGCTGCTCTTCCCTGGCGAGGGTCACCGGCACATGTTTCTCGGTGAAGCGCCTTCCATCTTGATGCTCGGCCGTGATCGCCAGAAGCTGATTGATGCGGCCGCGCAGCAGGCGTCGCACGCCACCTTCGTCGGGAATGGCCTCGCCGTCGATCTCGCGAATGATGTCGCCGGGCTTCAGCTCGCTATCCCCGGTGTCGAAGGGCCCCTCGGGGAGGATCTCGGTCACCTTCATGCCGGGACCTTGATAGTGCTCGTCGTAAAAGAGGCCGAGAGAGGCCATCTGCTCCGCCACCGGCACGGTGCCGCGATAGATACCGCCCGTATGCGAGGCATCGAGCTCGCCCGCCATTTCGGATAAGAGCTCCGCCAGATCGCGCGCATCGGCGATCGAGGGCAGGAAGCGCCCGTATTTCACGCGGGCCGCGTCCCAATCGACGCCATTCAGCTTGGGATCGTAGAATTTCTTCTTCGTCAGCCACCAGAGTTGCTCGAAGGCGGCGCTGCGTGCCACGGCCTCGTCCCGCGTCGTGTCGACGGCGATCCTGATCGTCCGAGAAGTGCCTTTTGCCGTGTCGATCTCGGTGACAGAGTCGAGGGCCCCCTCCTTGGCGAGGAAATAGAGCTTCTTCAGGTCCTTGCTCATATGGACGGGGCTGTTCTGCTTATAGGCAAGGCCCGAGAACAACGTCTTGCGGCGCTCCAGCCTCAGATCGCGCACGCTGCCCGTCACGGTGTAGCCATCCCCTTGCGGATTGGGCAACTGCTCGACGGAGAGCACGCTGACGCCATCGGAGAGGAGGCCGAAGAAGACCAGATTGGCGGATTGCTGCGACAGCCTGACGAGGCGGTCCTCGACCCCCTCGGGCTCGAACGAGAATATCTCGCGCGCCTTCCCCTTCGGGCCCGCGGCGCCATCCTTCTCCTCTGGAGCGACGGCAGGCCGCTCCGGTTCGCCCGGGGCGACCGGGGGGTCGCCGAAGACGGGAACACGCAACGTACTCCGGAACGCGTCACGTGCCTTGCGTGAGGCATAGACGGCCTCGATGTCGGCACTCCACGTGCTGCCGAGCGCCGAGCGCAGGCCTTCGGCATCTGTCGCAAAGATGAGGAAGCTGCCATCGCTGCTCCACTCGGCACCATCCTGATACTCTCCCGACGGCGAGACCCGTACCGCCGGGCCGCTGCCGTCAGCCGGCACGACCGCGATATTGGTCAATTCCTGGCTGGGCTGGACAGGCAGCGCGATCCATTTGGAATCCGGCGACCAGGACAACCACCAGGACCAGTCGCTATAGGGATAGTTCTGGCCCTTGGGCAGGATCTCGACATCGGTCTTGCTCTGCGTATCGAGCACCCTGACCGTCTCGCGGTCGGCCAGATAGGCGATGTGCTTGCCGTCCGGCGCGTATTCCGGCCACATGGCGTCCTCGGCGCCGTCTTTGAGAAGCTTCTCCTCGATCCGGGTCGCCTCCGAGAACGTCTTCTCATCCGCATCGACGATGCCGGCCTCGTAGATGCTCCAATGCCCGCCGCGCTCGGCCGCGTAGGCGAGCTTGCGGCCGTCGGGCGAGAAGCTCGGCGTGCGCTCTTCGCCGGGCGTGCGCGTGATGCGCTTGACGTATCTGCCGTTCATCGATGCGACGAAGACATTGCCGCGCGCTACGAGCGCGATCTCCTTGCCGGTTGGCGACAAGATGAAATCGCTGAAGCTCGCGCTGCGGGCGCCGAGATCGCCCGGAAAGGCGGCGCGCATGATGTTCACCTCGACCCGCTCGGCCTCCCGCGCGCCGGGGCGCAGCCGATAAAGCTCTCCGCCCCAGGAAAAGGCGAGATCGCCCGCCCGCGAGATCGACAGGGAACGCACCGGATCCCCGTTCAGATGGGTGATCTGCACGGGGTTGCGGTCGGCAAGCGAGAGGCGCCAGACGTTGAGCGAGCCGGATGCCTCGCTGAGATAATAGACATCGCCGGATGCGGACCAAACGGCGTCGCGGTTCTCGTGGACATCCTTGATCAGGCGCTCATGCTGCCCGCTTGCCGCGTCATAGAGCCAAACCTGGCGGGCGGCGCTCGAGGTCTGCCCCTTGCGGAAGGCCTGCTCGATGCTGGCGCCCGTGTAGAGGAGACGCTTGCCTTGCGCGTCCCAGCGCGCCTCGAAGGCGGCGTTGGGCAGAACCAACGTCTCGCGGCCGCCGGCGACCGGCACCTCGTAGAGCTGATTTCCCTGCTCGTAGCGATAGGGGATCGCGAATGTCTGGACGGCGTCGCCCAGCCGCTTCGAGGAGAAGAGCACGGCCTTGCCGTCGGGCGTGAAGCTCGAAGGCTTCTCGTCCATCGAGTACCAGGTCAGCCTTTTCGCCTCCCCCCCATCGGCCGGCACGGCGAAGATGTTCATCGGGCCGAAGCGATCGGCCGCGAAGGCGATGGTGCGGCCATCGGGCGACCAGACGGGAGAGCCGGCGTGAAAGCCTGCGGGCGTCAAGGCGAACGCATCTCCTCCGGCCGCCGGGACGATCCAGATATGGCCTTCGAAGCGGAAGGCGATCTTGGTGCCGTCGGGCGAGATTGCCGGCTCGCGCAACCACAAGGGCCGGTCCGCCGCCTGCGACGGCGGGCACAGGCCCGAGATGAACCCCGCCACGAGGACGGACATCAGAATTCTGAGCGTTGAGCCGATCACCATCTCGAACCTCGTCGACGTGCCCTGACCTGCGGATTTGTCTTAGCGCGAATGGGCTGAGTATTTCGCCGGCCTCGCGCTGCGCTTGAAACGCCCCAACCTGAACGGCGTCGGGTCGACGATCGGCGCGGCGCCCGTCGCGAGATCGGCGGCGAGCTTGCCGGCACCCGGTCCGATGCCGAAGCCGTGGCCGGAGAAGCCGATGGCGAGGACGAGACCCGGCAAGCCATCGACCTTCGAGATGATCGGCACGGCGTCGGGCGTCACGTCGATGAGGCCGCCCCAGGCGTCCTTGACCTTCACGTCGCGGAAGAACGGGAAGGCGCCGGCGATCGTGCCCTTGACCTCGTCGAGCTGGGCTCGATCGGGGGCAGGATCGAGTGTCCGCACAGCCTCGAAGGGCGAGGAGGCGTCGAGCTTCCAGCGCCGGGGCATGCGCCATTCCTCGAGGAAGCGGCCGGCGACGCGCAGCTTCAGCTCGTCCCATCCCTTGATCAGGGAGGGAAGGAAATCGAAGAACAGGCGGAATGAATCCGGCGTGATATGCGAGATGGTGCCGTTTCGCCGGGCAATGGTGTAGCCGCCATCGAGCCTCTTGCGGAAGGCGAAGTTCGAGCCCCCGACCGTCACCTCGGGTCCGCCCGCCATCGGAGGTGTGGCGAACGCCGAGCCAAGCACCTTGAGGAGAGGCAGGTCGAGCCCCTCATTGCCACCGAACAGCCGCGACCAGGCGCCGCCCGCGAGGATCACCGTCTCGCAGGCGATGCGACCTTTCTCGGTGACGACGCCCGCGACCTTGCCGGCCGCCAAATCGAGCCCGCGCACGGCGCAATTCTCGACGATCTTGGCGCCCTGCCGGCGGGCCGCAGCCGCCATGGCTGGCACCGCCTTCTGCGGCTCCGCCCGCCCGTCGCCGGGCGTCATCAAGGCGCCGGCGAATCGACGCGAGGCGGCCGGCAGGATCGCCTCGAGCTCGCTTTGGGACAGGATGCGCGAGCCGATCTGATAGGGCCGAGCTTCGTCGAGCCAGGCCTGCTGCGCCGCCAGCTCCTTCTGCGTATCGCAAAGATAGAGGATGCCGCAGCGGGCAAAGCCGGTCTCCGCCTCGCAGCTCTTGCTCATCGATGCCCAGAGGCGCTGGCTATCGAGGCTGAGCGGGATCTCGGCGAGGTCGCGCCCCATGACGCGCACCCAGCCCCAATTGCGTCCCGACTGCTCGCAGCCGATCGCTCCCTTCTCGCAAAGCACGACGTCGACGCCACCCTGCGCGAGATAGAGGGCCGCGCTGACGCCGATGATGCCGCCCCCGATCACCACGATGTCGGCGCGGGCAGGGAGACGGGCATCGCTCTCGATCCTGTCGATTGCTGGCATCATGACGAAGGCCTCTCTTGTCGTGCCGGGCGGAGCGGCTTATCCCAGGGCATCATGTCGTCCAGCTCCTTATCTCATCGTTCAGCCGATTGCGCCGCCGAGGTCGGACATCGTCGCCTCGCCGGGCGCATCGTGATCGCCACGCATAATTCTGGCAAGCTCGCCGAGATGCGCGAGCTCCTCGCGCCTTTCGGCGTCGAAGCCGTGTCGGCCGGCGAGCTCGGCCTGCCTGTGCCGGCGGAAACCGGCCATATGTTCTGCGAGAACGCCGCGATCAAAGCCCGTGCAGCCGCGCAAGCGGCCGGCATGCCCGCGCTCTCCGATGATTCGGGGCTCTGCGTCGAGGCCCTCGACGGGGCGCCGGGGCTGTTCTCCGCCGATTGGGCGGTGAACGGGGATTTCGCGGCGGCGATGCGGCGCCTCGAGCGCGAGCTCGAGCGGCGCTCCGCGCTCGCGCAGGATCGACGCCGCGCCCATTTCGTCTCCGCTCTCGTCATCGCTTGGCCCGACGGCCATGAGGAGCTGTTCGAAGGCCGCGTGCACGGCCACCTCGTCTGGCCGCCGCGCGGCCAGAAAGGCTTCGGCTATGATCCGATGTTCCAGCCGAACGGCCATCGGCGCACCTTCGGCGAGATGGTGGCCGAGGAGAAGCACGGCATCGACTGGACCGCCGGGAGCGACGGTGCGCTCTCCCATCGTGCCCGCGCCTTCGAGAAGCTGGCGCGCGCCTGCCTCGCAAGCCCATGAGCACGGCCCTCGCAAGCCCCGGCGTTCGCCCACAGGCCCATGCCACGCAGGATGCCGGCTTCGGCATCTATGTGCATTGGCCGTTCTGCTTGTCGAAATGCCCTTATTGCGATTTCAACAGCCATGTCCGGCAGGCGCCGCCCGATCAGCCCCGCTATGTGGCGGCGTTCGAGGCCGAGCTCACCCATATGGCGGAGCTCGCTCCCGGACGCATGGTGACCAGCATCTTCTTCGGGGGCGGCACGCCTTCGCTGATGCAGCCCGGCACGGTCGGCGCGATCCTCGACGCGATCTCGGGCAACTGGCCGGTCGACGCCGAGGTCGAGGTGACGCTCGAAGCCAATCCGACGAGCGTCGAAGCCTCCCGCTTCCGCGGCTACCGCGAGGCCGGCGTCAACCGCGTCTCGCTCGGCGTGCAGGCCTTGAACGATGCCGATCTGAAGGCGCTCGGCCGGCTGCATACGGTCGAGGAGGCGATGCGCGCCGTCGCCATCGCGGCGCAGCTCTTCGATCGCACCTCCTTCGATCTGATCTATGCGCGCCCTGGCCAATCGCCTTCAGCCTGGAGAGCCGAGCTCGAAACGGCCATTTCGCGCGCCGGAGAGCATTTGTCGCTCTATCAGCTCACCATCGAGCCCGGCACGCCCTTCGAGGCCCTGCGGCGGGCCGGGAAGCTGAAGCCGCCGGTCTCGGATGAGGCCCGCATTCTCTACGAGATCACCCAAGAGGTCTGCGAGGCTCGCGGCCTTCCCGCCTACGAGGTGTCGAACCATGCCCGCCCGGGCGCGGAATGCCGCCACAACCTCACCTATTGGCGCTATGGCGAATATGCCGGGGTGGGCCCGGGCGCCCATGGGCGGCTCGTGGCGCCGCGCGACAGGCTGGCGCTCTCGACCGAGCGGCGTCCCGAGATCTGGATCGAGAACGTGCTGGCCCATGGGCATGGCGTGATCGAGCGCGAGATGTTGTCGGCAGGTGACGAGGGCGACGAGTTCCTGCTGATGGGGCTTCGTCTCGGCGAAGGCATCGATCCGGACCGTTTCGCCAGCCTTGCCGGACGCGAGCTCGCGCAAGATCGCATCCGGCTGCTCGTGGAGCTCGGCTTGATCGAGACGCCGGAGGGGCGGCTCCGCGCCACGCCCGAGGGCTTCCTGGTGCTCGACGCCCTCGTCGCCGATCTGGCCGCCTGACATTTCGCCGCGCACCCGTCGAAGGAATGGCAATGACAGGAAGCGACGGCGCCCCGGACACGCAATTCGGCTTCTCGACCGTCAAGTCGGGCGAGAAGCAAAAGCTCGTCGACAATGTCTTTCGCCAGGTTGCGCGGCGCTACGATCTCATGAACGACCTGATGTCTTTGGGGGTGCACCGCGCCTGGAAGAATGATTTCGTCGCCATGCTGAATCCGAGGCCTCCCTGCTCGGTCATCGACGTCGCGGGAGGAACCGGCGACATCGCCTTTCGCATCCTCGAGGCCGGCGGACCGCGCACGCGCGTGACCATCTGCGACATCAGCGCCGAGATGCTGGGCGTCGGCCGAGAGCGCGCCGGAGGAGGTCCGCGAGTCGGGCTCGCCTTCGCGCAAGGCAATGCAGAGGAGCTGCCCTTCGCGGCGCGCTCCTTCGACGCCTATACGATCGCCTTCGGCATCCGCAACGTGCCCAAGATCGACAAGGCGCTCGCCGAGGCCTTTCGCGTGCTCAAGCTCGGCGGGCGCTTTCTCTGCCTCGAATTCTCCGCGGTCGACATGCCGGGGCTCGATGTGCTCTACAATGCCTATTCCTCGGCCGTGATCCCGGCGCTCGGCAGGGTCGTGGCCGGGGACGAAGCGCCGTATCGCTATCTCGTGGAGAGCATCCGCCGCTTCCCGCGTCCGGCCCTGTTCTCCCGGATGATCGAGGCCGCGGGCTTTCGTCGCGTGACGCATCGCCCGTTATCGGGGAATATCGCGGCCATTCACTCGGCCTGGAAACTGTGAGCCGCGCGACACCTTGCTGACCGCTCCCTTCCATCTCATCCGCCTGGCCCGCGTCGGCTTCGTGCTGGCGCGCGAAGGGACGTTCGGCTTCGTCGATCAGGCGGCGTTGCCGCCGGGCCTTGGCCTCGGCGTCAGGCTGGCGCGCCTGGTCGAGCGCAAGGGCGGCGATCCGGGGGCAGGCCTTGCCCAGGCGATGACGCGGCTTGGACCCTCCTATGTGAAGTTCGGCCAATTCCTGGCGACGCGGCCCGATATCGTCGGGGTCAAGGTGGCGCGCGGCCTGGAAGCGCTCCAGGACCGCATGGCGGCCTTTCCGAGAGCGCAAGCCGTCGCCATGATCGAGGCGGCGCTCGACAAGCCCATCGGCGCGCTGTTCTCCGATTTCGGCGAGCCGGTGGCTGCCGCCTCCATTGCGCAAGTCCACAAGGCCCGTCTCGTCATGGAGGGAAAGACGCGCGAGGTCGCCGTCAAGGTCCTGCGGCCCGGCATCGAGGCCCGCTTCAAACGCGACCTCGCCGATATGCGCTTCGGCGCGAGGCTGATCGAGCGCATCGCGCCTTCCATGCGCCGGTTGCGACCCTCGGCCGTGGTCGAGACGCTGGCGCGTTCGGTAGCCATAGAGATGGATTTGCGCCTCGAGGCCGCGGCCCTCTCCGAGATGGCCGAGAACGCCGGCGAGGACAAGGATTTCCGCGTCCCGGGCGTCGATTGGGAGCGCACCGCCAAGGAAGTGCTGACGCTCGAATGGATCGACGGCGTGCCGCTCTCCCATATCGCCGAGATCGAGGCGGCCGGCCATGATCGCGTGGCGCTCGCCCGTATCGTGATCCAGTCTTTCCTGCGCCACGCGCTGCGCGACGGCTTCTTCCACGCGGACATGCATCAGGGAAACCTGTTCGTGGATGCGCAGGGCCGGCTGGTCGCGGTCGATTTCGGCATCATGGGCCGGCTCGGGCGGAGGGAGCGGCGCTTCCTCGCCGAAATCCTCTACGGCTTCATCACGCGCGATTACTGGCGTGTCGCCGAGGTGCATTTCGAGGCGGGCTATGTGCCAAGCAGCCACGCGATCGGCGATTTCGCGCAGGCCATCCGTGCCATCGGGGAGCCGATCCATCAGCGCCGCGCCGACCAGATATCGATGGCGAAGCTCCTGTCCCTGCTCTTCGAGGTGACGGCGCTCTTCGACATGAAGACGCGCACCGAGCTCGTCATGCTCCAGAAGACCATGGTGGTGGTCGAGGGCGTGGGCCGCATGCTCGATCCCAAGCTCGACATGTGGGCGACGGCCGATCCCGTGGTGCGGGAATGGATCACGCGTCATCTCGGTCCTGCCGGCCGCATCGAGCAGGCGGCCGCAGGGCTTGGCGCCTTCGCGGCGGCGGCCGCGAAGCTGCCCGATCTCGTGGCGCGAGCCGAGCGTCTCTTGGCGCGCCTCGATCTGCCGGAGGGGCAGGGTTCGGGCGAGGGCATGCGGCTCGACGAGGCCTCGATCGAGGCGATCGGCCGCGCCGAGGCGCACCGCGCCCGCTTCGGGCATCTTGCCTTATGGGTGATCGCCCTGCTGCTGGCGATCTACATCTTCAGGTAAGGGTAAAGGCCAGATCCTCAGCCTCTGACCAGCGCCGCCTTGGCCTCGGCGACAAACTGCTTGCCGCCTTCGGTGGGCGTTAGACGCCCGAAGCCGACCTGCTCGTTGACCCGCCGCAGCATGTCCTCGATCTCGCCCGCGCCCTGCGGCGGGGTCGGCGGCAGGGGGCCGACACGAGAGGAGACGAAGCCGATGAAGTCGACCACCTTCTTGCCCATCTCGTCGAGGTCGGTGACCACTGCCTTGCGCACGGCGGGCGAGGCCGGCACGCCGCGCTCGACGCCGAGGATCCTCGTGGCCTCGGGATCCTTCACGGTGAAATTGGCGAGCTTCACGGCCTCCTCGGCGACCTTGCTGCGGTCATAGACGCTCCACATCTGCGAGGGCTTCAGATAATGGCCGGGATTGGGGCCGGCGCCTTGCGGGAACATGGTGAGGCCGAGCTCATGCTTGTTGAGCACCTGATAGCCGACATATTGGTTGGAGTGGTTGAAGGCGCTGGCCGCGCGCCCCTGGGTCAGCAGATTGGTCTCGATGTTGTTCTTGTCGAGCGCCTGGATATCGGCCGGCGGGGCGGCCTTGCTTTGACGCGCGCCGGCCCACATGGCGAGCCATTCGCCGGCATCCTTTTCGTCGAAGCGCAGCGTGCCGTCATCGTTGTAGAGCGCCTTCCCGCGCTGACGCAGCCAGTTCTCGAAGACGATCTCCACGCCGCCGGCATCCTGGGTGCCGAAATACTCGCCGTTATTTGCCTTGGTGAAGGCGGCGGCGAGCTCCAGGAACTTCTCCCAATTGCTGTTCTGCGGCTCGGCGATACCGACCTTCTGGAAGGCAGCCTTGTCATAGATCAGGGCGTTCGAGTTGTTGCCGAGATTGATCGCGTAGAGCTTGCCGTCGACCGAGCAGCTGTTGAGGGATTCCTTGCCGAAATCGGAGATCTCCAGGGTCTTGCCCATGAAGCTGTCGAGCGGCAAGAGCGTGCCGCGCCGCGCATATTCGGTGAGGTAGCGGTAGTCCATCTGGATGAGATCGGGTGCGTTGCGCCCGGAAACTTGGGTAGCGAGCTTCGCCCAGTAATCATTCCAGGACAGCGTCTCGCCGTCGATCTTCACGTTCGGGTTGCGCTGCTGGTAGAGGGCGGTCGCCTTGAGCGTCCGGTCGGCGCGTTCCATCGATCCCCACCAGTAGACGCGAAGGCGCAGATCGCCTTCGGCATGAGCCATGCGACCGCCGAGGGTTGCGAAACCCATGGCGCCGGTCGCCTTCAAGACGAAACGACGATCGAGATGAAGCGACATCAGCTTTCCTCCCCTGCGGCGCGCTCGATGCCCGAGCGCTCTTTCTTGTCGCCTCTAAAGGCGGCAGGCCCGTATGGCTGTGGCTGGACGCGAGGGCGACCGAAGCAGGATCGGCGCGGCGCCTCGATCCATCTGGACGGCGCGAGATGATTACCATACAAGCCCGTCGGTTTGTTCGTCAAACGATCGCCCGGCGACCCGCCCTACACTGATCGTGCCGCGCCAAGCCCGTATCCGACCAGGTGAACCATGCAGGATGATGGTTCGATGAAGCGTCGCTTGGCGCTCGTAGGGACCGGCTTTCGGGGGACCGGGATGTGGGGCATCAATGTCGCCAAGGGTTACGGGGAGTTCGTGGAGATCTCCGGGCTGTGCGACACCAACTGGCTTCGCGCCGACCGGGCTCGCGCCTTGATCGGGCTCGGCAATACGCCCATCTACTCGGATGTCGATACCTTGCTCGCCGAGGTCAAGCCCGACGCCGTGATTGTCTGCACCCCCGATGCCAACCATGACGAGGTGATCGTCAAGGCGCTCGAGACCGGATGCGACGTGATCACCGAAAAGCCGATGACGACCACGGCCGTGAAGGTGCGCCGCATCCTCGACGCCGAGGCGCGCACCGGGCGCAAGGTCTTGGTGACCTTCAACTATCGCTTCTCGCCGACGGCGCGCAAATTGAAGGAGCTGCTGCTGTCCGGCGTGATTGGCGAGGTCACCGCCATGGACTTCCATTGGTACCTCGACAACAGGCACGGCGCCGATTACTTCCGCCGCTGGCACGCTTACGAGAAGAATTCAGGCACCCTCTTCGTGCACAAGGCGACGCATCATTTCGATCTGATGAACTGGTATCTCGATTCCGAGCCGCGAGAGGTCTTCGCCCATGGCAGCCTGCGCAATTACGGTTCCGCCGGCCCCTATCGGGGCAAGCGTTGCCGCGGCTGCGAGCACTCGGCCGAATGCCCCTATTACTTCGAGCTCGGGAAGGATCCCTTCCTCGAGGCGCTGTTCGAGGAGCCCTCGCGCGAGGACGGCTATCTGCGCGACGCCTGCGTATTCCGCGAGGATATCGACATACCCGACACGATGTCGGCGCTGATCCGCTACGCCAGCGGCGCGCAGGTCTCATATTCGTGCACCACCTACATGCCGATCGAAGGCTATTCCATCGCCTTCAACGGGCGGTTTGGCCGCATCGAGGTCCGGCAATATGAGAGGCAGCCCTGGGAGACGCCGGCTTCCGACGACATCCTGCTGATCCGCAGCTTCGGGCGCGGCGTCGAGCACATCATCGTGCCGCATGAGCCCGGCACCCATTTCGGCGGCGATCCGAAGATGCAGGACATGTTGTTCAAGCCCGGCGCGCCGGATCCATTGAACCAGCGGGCCGGCGCTCGGGCCGGCGCCCTGTCGGTGCTCTGCGGCGTCGCCGCGCTGCAGAGCAGCAAGACCAACCTGCCGGTCTCGATCGAGAGCCTGCTGCAGCCGGCAGCTGCGGCGCTGGGGCGCAAGCCCGCCTTGGCCGGCGGCGGCGCCTGACGCAGCCGGCGCCTGCGCCCCGAGCCGTTTCCAGCTTGCCCTGCCTTTGCTGCATCGACGCCGTGCTTCATCGCCAAGCGGAACCTGTCCGGCGAAGCCAGCTTCTAAGATCGCCCGGCCGGGTCGGCGTCGCCGCCCGTGTCTCGTAACTATGCCTGACGGAGGGCCGCGATGGCCAAGGGCGCGGACGGAGTGGATATCGATGCGCTCGCGGCGATCCGGCCCGGCGCTAACCGAGTGGTGCTCGAAGCCGCATTTGGTCGCCTATGGCGCCCCCCCGCGCCGCATGCCCAAGGCTGGGTCGACGTGATCGAGAACTCGCACCACTTCAAGGCTCGTCTCGACTTCGACGCCGACGTTCCTCATCCGTGAGGCGTGGCGCGCCACACGGATTCGCAGGCGAGCTTCGCTCACGCCCCCAGCCGCTTCGCTACCTCCTGGCGTAGCTTGCCGAGATCGGCGGCGAAGAGGCGGATGCCCTCGGCGAGCTTCTCGGTCGCCATGGCGTCTTCGTTCAAGGCCCAGCGAAAGGAGCGCTCGTTGAGCGAGATGCGGCCAATGCGCTGGCGCGCCGACTTCTCGGGATCGAGCTGCCGCTCGAGCTTGCCCTTGTCCTTGGAGAGCGCATCGAGCAACCCGGGCGCAATGGTGAGCGCATCGCAACCGGCGAGGGCCTCCACCTGCCCGACATTGCGGAAGGAGGCGCCCATCACCGTCGTCTGATGGCCGTGGCGCTTGGCGTAGGCGTAGATGCGCTTGACGGACAGAACGCCCGGATCGTCAGCCGGGCTGAAGTCATGGCCGTCATGCTTGACGTACCAGTCATAGATCCGCCCGACGAAGGGCGAGATCAGCGTCGCTCCGGCCCGGAAGCAGACGACCGCCTGGGAAAGGCAGAACAGGAGCGTCATGTTGCAATGGATGCCCTCCTTCTCGAGGAGGGAAGCGGCCTTCGCCCCCTCCCAGGTCGAGGCGAGCTTGATGAGGATCTTCTCCTTGTCGACGCCGCGCTCCTTATAGGCCGCGATGATCTCATGGGCGCGGGCGATCGACCTCTTCACGTCGAAGGAGAGGTCGGCATCGACCTCGGTCGAGACACGGCCTGGCACGATGCGGGCGAGCTCGGCGCCGATCTCGATGGGCAGGCGGCCGGCGACCGCGCTCGCGACCGCGTCGCGCTTGCCGCTCTGCCTCTTCCCCCAGGCGACGGCATCCTTGAAGATATGGTCATAGGCCGCGAGATCCATCGCCTTCAGCACCAGCGACGGGTTGGTGGTGCAGTCGACCGGCTGGTAGGTCTTGATGGCCTCGATGTCACCGGTATCGGCGACGACTTTCGTCATCGATTTCAGCTGGTCGAGCTTCGAATGGGCGATATTGGCCGCTTGCGGCGTTTTCTGCAAAGTCTCGATGTTCATGGCAGCTCCTTTACCGGCGTCACTGTGATCCTACCGCCCATCTCGCGCAAGATTACGGCATGGCGACCTTTCACCGCCACTTTTCGCGGCTTAACTGGATGTGCATGCGCTCAACCGATCTCCTGACCTCGACGCCGAATGGCCTCTATTCGCCGCTCGGCGGCTTCTTCATCGATCCCACCCGCCCCGTCGAGCGCGCCCTGATCACCCATGGCCATTCCGATCATGGGCGCGCCGGCCATCAGGCCGTCCTGGCCACCCGCGAAACGCTCGACATCATGACGGTGCGCTGTGGCAAGGGTTTCGCCGGCGCGACGCAGGCCGCCCCGCTAGGCGCCACTCAAATGATCAACGGCGTCGGCGTCACCTTCGTTCCGGCCGGCCATGTGCTCGGCTCGGCGCAAATCCTCGTCGAGGCGCAAGGGATGCGGATCGTGGCGTCGGGCGACTATAAGCGCGCCCACGATCCAACTTGCGCCCCTTTCGAGACCGTGCCCTGCGACATCTTCATCACTGAAGCGACTTTCGGCTTGCCGGTATTCCGGCACCCCGAGGCTGCAAAGGAGGTGGAAAAGCTCTTGGCGAGCCTACGCCTCTTTCCGCAACGCACCCATCTCGTGGGAGTCTATGCGCTCGGCAAGGCGCAGCGGGTCATCGCGCTCCTGCGCGAAGAGGGCTATGAGCGCCCGATCTATATCCACGGTGCGCTCGAGCGGCTTTGCGCGCTCTATGCGGCCGAGGGCGTGCAGCTCGGCGATCTCCGCAAGGTGCCGGCCGGGCGCGTGCGCGGCGCCGACCCGCGATTCGCAGGCGAGATTGTGCTGTGCCCGCCGGGGCAGATCCAAGATCTCTGGACGCGTCGCTTTCCCGATCCTTTGACCTCTTTCGCCTCGGGCTGGATGCGGGTGCGCGCCCGCGCCCGGCAGCGCGGCGTCGAGCTGCCGCTGGTGATCTCCGACCATTGCGATTGGGACGGCTTGACCCAAACCATCCGCGAGACCGGGGCAGGCGAAGTCTGGGTGACGCATGGCCAGGAGGATGCGCTCGTGCATTGGTGCAGCACGGTCGGCATCAAGGCGCGGCCCTTGCACCTCGTCGGCTATGGCGAGGAGGAGGAAGAGGCTAAAGCGGCCTCGAGCGAAGCGGACCCCCTTTCGCGCGAAGCCAATGCGTGATCCGGCAAACCGCACGGCTCGGAGTTCAGGTAAATGGCCGGCGTTGGCGCCTCCCTCCCCCCATGCCCAGAACTTGCGGAATGGACTTGCTCCCCGGGCATGGATTCATTCGGCCGCCTCTGCCTTCGCGGCGAAGACGGGCGTGAGCCATCCGAGATTGGCGCCTGTCTCGCCCCGCGCATGCGCCTGATAGGCGTCCCATAGCCGCCTCGTGACGGGGCCGATCGCCCCATCGCCCACCGCGATCCGGTCGACGGA
>JBIOEK010000007.1:0-22367 GCA_044445925.1 Hyphomicrobiales bacterium | reverse complement strand
GCGGTGCCGCATTGGCGTCGGATATCGTCGCGATATCCTCCAGCCGGACCCCTGCGGCCTCGGCCAGGACCTCGGCTCTGTGGCGCGCATCGGCGACCGCTTTTCGCCGTGCCTCGTCGAGCGCCAAATGAGTGTCCGCGACCTCGAACGACACGGCGCGCAGCTCGAACAGGCCCGAGGAGGCGAGCTTGCCAACGATGGCGTTGAGGCTTTCGATCCGGTTCGCCTTCAGCGAGAAGCTCGTCGTCGCCGTGAAGGAAGGCGGTTCCTGGGGCGAGCCGGGCTTCGGATAAGGAGGACGATCATTGGCGAGGCTGAAATTGCTCCTCTCGATCTCGATGCCTTCCCCGGCGAGCGATTGCAGGAGCGAGTTGGCGCGCGCGACGAGCTCCTGGCCGGCCTGCACGGCTCCGTCCAGGCTCTGCGCCCTCGCCGAGACCGTTGCCGTGATGCGCGCGTAATCGGGCTTGGCCTGTGCCTGCCCGCTTCCTTCCGCCGTCAGGATGGACCGGCCCGGCGATTGCGGCTGGGATGGGGATTGGGCGCTCGCACGGATAGGCTGGAGGGCTGCGGCGAGGACCAGCAGGATCGCGGCGGTTTGGCGCATCTTGGGCTCCGTTGCAGAGACGCTCTCATATCGACACTTGAATGTGACCGGGGCCGGGCAGGATTTGCCGTAATGATGCCGGACCACGAGCCGATTCAATATGTTGTGCCGTGGCTTCAAGGCATCGACCCTTGCTGTCGGATGGGCGGGGCCGGAGAGGCGACGGCACGAAACCGGAGTAACCGCATGATGAAGTCAGCTTTCGCGCCGCGCCGCTTCTGCCTAGCGGCGAGCCTCGCCGCGCTGTTCCTGTCGCAGACGGTGCTTGCGCAGGAGGAGCAACGCCCGGCGCCGGCTCCGCCTCCCCCGGCCTCCGCCCCGGCGGGACGCAGCGGCCCGCCCGCAGCTCCGCAGACCGCCGAGCCGCATCGCCTGCCGCCCGATTCCACTACGAAGCAGGTGCTCGTCCTGCCCGATCGCACGCTCAGCTTCCAGGCGACCGCCGGATCCATCAGGCTCTATAACGGTAAGGGAGAGCCGCAGGCCGATATCGCCTATATTGCCTATCAGCTCGACGGGGCGGAAGCCCGGTCGCGGCCCGTGACCTTCGTGTTCAATGGCGGCCCGGGCTCGGCATCGGCCTGGCTGCAGATCGGCAATGCCGGGCCATGGCGCTTGCCCATGAACAGCGAGGCGGCCTTCCCTTCCGCTCCACCTGAGCTGATCCCCAACCCCGACACCTGGCTCGATTTCACCGATCTCGTCTTCATCGACCCGGTGGGCACCGGCTATAGCCGTTTCGTCGCCACGGGCGAGGATGTCCGCAAGCAGTTCCTGTCGGTCAACGGCGACGTCTCGGCGACCGCGGTGACCATCAGGCGTTGGCTCGAGCAGGCCAACCGCATCACCTCGCCGAAATTCATCCTGGGCGAGAGCTATGGCGGCATAAGGGGGCCGCGCACCGTCTGGGATCTGCAGACCGAGCAAGGCATCGGCGTCAACGGGCTGATCATGGTCTCGCCGGTGCTCGATTTCCGCGAGTTCCAGGGCTCGAGCATCCTGCAATATGTGGCGAAGCTGCCGAGCATGGCTGCCGTCGCCCGCGAGGCCAAGAGCAAGGTGAGCCGCTCCGACATGCAGGATGTCGAGCGCTATGCCGGCTCGGAATATCTCCTCGACCTCATGAAGGGCAAGGGCGATCCAGCGACGCTCGATCGCCTGAGCGACAAGGTCGCCTCATTGATCGGGCTCGACCGCGGCTTCGTGCGCCGGCTCGCCGGGCAGGTGCCCGCCGAAGCCTTTCGCCGCGAGTTCGAGCGCAGCGAGGGCAAAGTGACCAGCGGCTATGACGGGACGGTCACCGGCTATGATCCATTCCCTTACGCCTATATCGGCCGTTTCGAGGATCCGCTCTCCGATGCCCTGAACGCGCCGATGACGAGCGCCATGATCGACCTCTACGAGCATCGGCTCAACTGGAAGCCGGACGGGCATTACGAGCTGCTCAACGAATCCGTAACCGGCGCCTGGGATTGGGGCCGCGGCCTCGATCCGCCCGAATCGTTGACGCAATTGCGTCGGGCGCTGGCGCTCGATCCCAAGCTGCGGGTGCTCGTCGCCCACGGTCTGTTCGATCTCGTCACGCCCTATTTCGGGTCGAAGATGGCGCTCGATCAGCTTCCCGTCTACGGCTCGGCGGATCGGGCGCGCCTGGTCGTCTACCCGGGCGGCCACATGTTCTATACGCGCGACGCCTCGCGTGCGGAATTGCGCGGCGAGGCCAAGGCCATGATCAGCGGGAACTGATGTCGCGCGGCCGTCATTGTGAGGAGGCGCAGCCGACGAAACTACCCGGAGACGACGCCCGACGCCTCCTCCCTCACTCCGCCGGCGAGGGCAGCGGCGAGTGCGCCGGCTCGGCCATATCGGCTTCGCGCATGCGCTTGGCCTCGGAGCCGGCGATCCATTGCTCGACCTTGTCGAGGTAAACATAGATCACCGGGGTGATGTAGAGCGTCAGCAACTGCGAGACGGCAAGCCCGCCGACGACCGCGATACCTAGCGGCTGGCGCAGTTCCGAGCCCGCTCCGGCACCCACCGCGATCGGCAAGACGCCGCACAGGGCCGCGAAGGTGGTCATCATGATCGGCCTGAAGCGCAGCATGCAGGCTTCCTGGATCGCCTCCACGGCCGGAATGCCACGCCGGCGTCGCGTGATCGCGACGTCGATCATCATGATGGCGTTCTTCTTGACGATGCCGATCAGCATCAGGACGCCGATGATGGCGATCACCGAGAGATCCATCCCGAACAATTGCAGCGAGAGCACCGCTCCGAGGCCGGCCGAGGGCAGGCCGGACAGGATCGTGATCGGATGGATGAAGCTCTCATAGAGAATGCCGAGCACCATGTAGATGACGATCACGGCGGCCGCGAGCAGGAGGCCCTGCCCGGCGAGCGCCTCCTGGAAGAGCTGCGCCGAGCCGGTGAACACTGTCGACACCGTCGCCGGAATGTTGACGTTTCGCTCGGCGGCCCTGATCGCCGTGATGGCTTGCCCGAGCGCCACGCCTTCGGCGAGGTTGAACGAGAAGGTCACCGCCGGCAGCTGGCTCTGCCGGTTCACCGCCAAGGGTCCGACGGTGGGCTTGATGGTCGCGACGGCGCTCAACGGCACATTCTGGCCGCTCGCCGAAGTGACGTAGATGCGCGACAGGGCGCCCGGATCCGCCTGGAAATCGGCACTGGCCTGGATAATCACCTGATAATCGTTCGAAGGCGTGTAGATCGTCGAGATCTGGCGCGTGCCGAAGGCATTGTAGAGCGCGTTGCGGATCTGGTCGGCGGTGACGCCGAGTATGCCGGCGCGCTCGCGGTCGATCTCGATGGTGCGCTGCGGGTTGCGCAGCTGCAGGTCGATTCCCACATCGCGCAGGATCGGGATCGTCTTCAGTTGGTCGAGCAGAGGCTGGGCGAGGTCGAATAGCTCCTTCAGGTCGGGACCCATCAGCGTGTACTGGTATTGGGCCTTGGACGGCCTTCCGCCGGTCAGGTTCAAGTTCTGGATCGGCTGCGCAATGAAGGTAATTCCCGGCACGGTCGCCGCAGCACGGCGCAGGCGGGCCATGATCTGGAACACCGAATCGCGGTGGTCGCGCGGCTTCAGCGAGATGAAGAAGAAGCCCGTATTGACCGAGCCGAAGCCGATCACCGACGAGAAGTAGTCGACGGCCGGATCCTTGCGGATGACCTCTCCGAGCGCCTGCTGGCGCGCCGCCATCGCCTCGAACGAGGTATCGGCCGCGGCCTCGGTGGCGCCGCGGATGAGGCCCGTATCCTCGAGCGGGAAGAAGCCCTTCGGCACGTCGATATAGAGCTTCACGCTGATGAAGAGCGTAGCGAAGGTCACGAGCAGCATGAGGAAGCGAAATTTGAGGGCGAGAGCAAGCGTCACCCGATAGGCGCTCTGCATGGCGCCGAAGCCGGCATCAACGATGCGCTCGAATAAGCTTGCCTCCGCCCCGTGCCGCTCCGGTCGCAGCACCCTGGCGCACACCATCGGCGTCAGGGTGAGCGAGACGAGGCCGGAAACCAGGATCGCGATCGAGATCGTGCCGGCGAATTCGCGGAAGACGCGGCCGACGATCCCGCCCATGAAGAAGACCGGGATGAAGACGGCGACGAGCGACATGGTGATCGACAGAATGGTGAAGCCGATCTCGCGCGAACCCTTCAGCGCGGCCGCGAAGGGCTTCTCGCCCTCCTCGATATGGCGAACGATGTTCTCGAGCATGACGATGGCGTCGTCGACCACGAAGCCCACGCTCAAGGTCAGGGCGAGCAGCGAGATATTGTCGATCGAATAGCCGAGCGCATACATCGCCGCGAAGGTGCCGACGAGCGATATGGGCAGAGCGAGCGCCGGGATCAGCGTCGCCGAGACGCGCTTGAGGAACAGGAAGATCACGATGATCACGAGCACGATGGCGATGCCGAGCGATTTCTCCACGTCGGCGACCGCCTCGCGGATCGGAATCGATCGGTCGAGCATCAAGTTCAGCTTCACAGCGGCGGGAAGCTGCGACTGATAAGCGGCGAGATGCGCCCTGACCGAATCGACGACGTCGATCGTGTTGGCGTCCGATTGTCGAAAGACCGCGACTTGAATGGCGCGCGTCTTGCCGAACCAGGCGGCATTCTGATCGTTCTCGATGCCGTCGACCGTAACCGCGACGTCCTTCAGCCGGATCGGCTGACCGTTGCGCACGGCAATGACGATATTGTCGTAATCGGCGGCGTGCAGCAATTGCCCGTCGGTCTCGAGCGTGATGCGCTGCTTGTCGCCGCGCATCTCGCCGACCGGCGTATTGGAATTCGCCGCGGCGACGGCGTTCTTCACATCGTCGAGCGTCAATCCGCGCGCCGACACCGCATCGGGGTCGACATGGATGCGCACGGCAAAGCGCTGAATGCCGAAGATCTGCACCTGTGCGACGCCGGGCAGCTGCGAAATCTGCTGCTGCAGCACGGTCTCGGCATAGTCGTTGATCGTGGTCATCGGCAAGGTCGGTGACGTCAACGACATGAACATTACCGGGAAATCGCCCGGATTGACCTTGCGGAACGAGGGCGGCTCAGGAAGCTGCGGCGGCAGCTTGCGCAGCGTGGTCGAGATCGCCGATTGCACGTCGAGGGCGGCGCCGTCGATGTTGCGGTCGAGCGAGAACTGCATGACGATCTGGGTGGCGCCGATCGAGGAGCTCGAGGTCATCGAGGCAACGCCGGAAATGGTAGCGAATTGGCGCTCGAGCGGAGCTGCGACCGAGGACGCCATGGTTTCGGCGCTCGCCCCCGGCAGGGTCGCGTAGACCGAGATCGTCGGGAAATCGACATTGGGCAGTGCAGCGACGGGAAGCTGCCGGAAAGCGAAAGTGCCGAAGATGACGAAAGACAGCATGATCAGCGTCGTCATTACCGGACGCCGTATGCAAGCCTCCGAAATATTCACGACTGGTCTCCGCGGCGGCGCTTGTCGGGTTGGGTCGTCACAGACGTGCCGTCGGTGAGGCGCAGCTGACCATCGGTGACGACGGTCTCGCCGCCGTCGAGGCCCGAAGCGATGATCGCGATCCCGCCCTCGAAGCGATCGACGGTGATTTTCTTGACCTTGGCGAGGCCGTGCTCGACCACGAAGACGATGTTGCCGTCTTGCGAGCTCAGCACCGCGTCGCGCGGAATGACGACCGCGTTCTCGTCGCGGCCGAGGGTGACGCTCACACCGCACAACAGGCCCGGCCAGAGCCCCTCATTGGTATTCTCGAAGATCGCCCTGACGCCGATATTGCCGGAGCTGGCATCGGCGGAATTGTCGACCGCGGCGACCCTGCCGCTCGACACCATTCCGCTACCCTGCACGGTCGCCACTACCTTGGCGCCGCCGCGACCGGACGCGCTTTGCAGGCTCGCGAGCAGCTTCTGCGGCAGGGAGAAATTCACGTAGATCGGCTTGATCTGGTTGACGGTGACCAGCGTGCCGCTCGTATCGCCGGTGCGGATGGCGCTGCCCTCGCGCTGGATGCCGATGCCGACGCGGCCGGTCACCGGGGCGGTGATCGTGTAATAGCTGCGCTGCACGCGAAGATTGTCGAGAGCGGCCTGGTCGCCCGCGAGCGTCGCCTCGGCGAGCGCCTCCGCGGTCTGGGCATTCTGGAGATTGACGATCGAGCCGGCATTGGTCTTGGCCAGCGTATCGTTGCGCAAGACGTCGCGCTGCGTCTGCACGATCTGGGCCCGGTCCTTGGCGACGATCGCCTCGGCCTGGCGGATCTGCGCGTCGATCTGGCGCGCGTCGAGCTCGTAGAGCACATCGCCGGCCGTGACCGCCTGCCCGTCCTTGAACAACACCTTGGCGATCTGTCCGTCGACGCGGGTGCGCACCGTGATCGCGGCGATCGATTCCACCCGGCCCACCGCGTCGGCGGTGATCGCGGCCGCACGTTTCTCGCTCACGGCCGTGAGCACGGGCACGCCCGGGGCGGCGGCAGGCGCATCGGCCGCGGGTGTCGCGCTCGCAACTTGCACGGGCTTTGCGGGGTCGGGCGGGCTCGCCGGCGCTGCGCCGACACCCGCCTGGGCGGCGCGATCTTTCGCAAGGGAGGAGAAACGGCCGGTCAATCCGGCCGCCAGCAGCAGGCCGAAGGCGCCCACAACCATGGCAGCCGACAGGATATAGGACAAAGTCCCGAGCAGGCTGCGACGCGCCTTAGGGCGCGGGACCTCGATGGCTGCGACATCGGCGGCCGGCGCCGCCGCCGCGCGCCCGTCCCTGCGCGCGCTCGTCGCCCCGACGACCTCTTCCGTCCGGGAGAGAGAGATCTCGCTCGCTTCTTCGTCTCTCATCAGCACCTGGCACCCTCGCACCCGCCATCGCGCCAATAGCATGGCGCGCAGCGATTGTCTCATTAACTCAAGGCAATATCGGCGTCAGAAGCAAATTCCTCGGCGTCAAAAGCAATTCCGGGGCCAAGACGCGAATTGAAGCACAGCGTCGCTGCCCGATCTTCCGGCAAGCTTAACGCCCAATAGCTTAACGCTCATTGGCGACGCTGCGTGAAAATAAAGGAAGCCCTGGGCGAAGTCGAATCCGCGCAGGGGTAGAAAGCCTCTCTGTGCATATGAGGGCCAGCCCCCTATCCCGCAAGGCGGGTATCCGGGAGCGAAGCCTTGGAGCTACGGTCCTACGGCGTATGCGCGGCGGCAATGGCGGCTCGCACCGCGGCATTGGGCTTGCCCAACAGGCGGCGCGCCTTGCCCGCTTCGATGAGCTCAGCATAGGCCTTGCTGCCATCGGGCGCGAATATGACGTATAGCATGTGGTCAGCGCAGGCATGGGCCTCGCACAATGTCGCGAGCAAATAGGCTTGATAGCCGACCGGAACCATATGGGCCGGCGTCGTGACCCCGTCATGGGTGATGGTGAAATCCTTGACGAAGCTTGGAAGGTTGCGCTCCTTCGACAGCATATTGATCCAGGCGGTGCGGTAAGGCTCCGTCCTGATGAGATCGGTGAGATACGCTCCAGCCCGCGCAAAGGCGGCTGTCGCAAATCCGCCGGCGACCAGCGCAGTCAAAGCGAGGGCCGTGAAAACCGATCTCAGCAAGCGTATCATGATCTTCCCTTCCAATGGACAGACGCGCCGTTTTCGGCTACAGCGCGCCCCGCAATTCAGTCAATCGCTTAAGCCCATCGCCCAAGTCCAACGTCCCCTTGGCGATGACGATGCTTCTCCGGACGCAAGGTTCCGCCCAACTCGTTTCTGCAAGGATAAGACGTGCAGGTTCTCGTTCGCGACAACAATGTGGATCAGGCGCTTCGGGCGCTCAAGAAGAAACTGCAGCGCGAAGGCGTATTCCGCGAGATGAAGCTTCGCGATCACTACGAGAAGCCGTCCGAGAAGCGGGCGCGCGAAAAGGCCGAGGCAGTGCGCCGAGCCCGCAAGGTGGCGCGCAAGCGTGCGCAGCGCGACGGCCTCTTGCCCCTGAAGGTGAAGCCGGTTCGCTGAAGCCCATTCGCAGCAAGCCGATCGCCAAACATAAGGGGGAGACGGGACCTTTCGCCTCCTTCGCGCGTAAGGTCGATAATCGGGCCGCGTGGCGGCGAAGTTGCGAAGGCGAGGCGATTTCTCCAAGGCTGATGCGGTTCAAAGGATCAAGGCGAAGCATGCTCCAGGCGCTAGCGGCGGCCGAGCTTTCACTGGCCGAGCCTCCGCCGGGTGGGCACGGGCCGGCCGAGCCTGCATGGTTGCCGACCAGGGGGGCCGCTCGGCGCATGGCCGCGATCTTCGGCCTGACGCTTGCTCTCTCGGCTTGCGACAGCATGGGCACGATGCGCGATCCCGGCGTCGCGGTGGTCGAGAGCGCTGATCCGGCCGCCACCTCCGCCAATATATCCTCGCTCAGCTCCATCATCGCGCGCAATCCCAACGATGCCCAAGCTTACAACACGCGTGGCGCGGCCTATGCCAAATCGGGGCGCTTCAGCGAGGCGATCGCCGATTTCACCAAGGCTATCCAGCTGGCGCCGGACTTCGCCGCGGCGATGACCAATCGCGCCCTCGCTTATCGCCAAACCAACCGCAACGACGCGGCGCTCATCGACTTCAACCGCGCCATCGCCGCCAATCCGAGCTACGGCCCCGCCTATCTGGGACGCGGCAATCTCGAGCGCGCGCAGGGGGCATTCGACCAGGCGCTCGCCGATCTCGACCAGGCTATCCGCTTTGCTCCGGAATCGGCCGAAGCTCTGCATGCGCGCGGCCTGATCCGGCAGCGGCAGGGCAATCATCAGGCGGCCATCTCGGATTTCGGAGCCGCGATCGACCGCAACCCCTTCGCCGCTCCTCCCTACCAGGCGCGCGGCCAAAGCTATCTCGCGCTCGGGCAATATCAGGCGGCCCTCGACGATTTCAACGCCGCGCTCAACGTCGACAACAAGAACGCCGATGCCTGGGCAGGCCGAGGCGTCGCCTTCGAGAAGCTCGGTGGGCACAAGACCGAGGCGATCGAATCCTACCAACAGGCCCTGGGCATCGACAACGCTAATGCCATGGCGCGAGCGGGCCTGTCGCGGCTGCAGAGCGGCAAGGTGCTCTAGCGCAACGTAGATCTCATGGGTGCTTGCCGGGCAGGGCGACGACGGCCGTCCCCACGACCGAAAGCTCGCCATCCTGATTGCGGGCTTCCTGCGTGATGTCGACGAATTTCTTCGCGCCTTCGACACGCGTACCGGTCACGGTGCCGTCGATGAACAGCATGTCTCCCTCCGGATTGTGCCGGCGGATCTTGCATTGGGCGTTTACCAGGAAGCCGTCATCGCCCATCCAGTTCGTGACATGGTGCGTGAGCCAGGAACAGCGTTCCGGCCCGTAGTCATAGACGCCGGGCGCTCCGACGGTCGCCGCCATGTCGGCGTCCCAGTGGACGCGCTCGGGACAGTCCGGGATACCGAAGCGATTGGGAATGCCGAGGCCCGCATGGCGGCTGATCTGTTTCCAATTGAGCTTGTTGGCCCGGATATAGAGCCCGCCCCAACCTTGGGCGAAGGCGATGAAGCCAGTAATGGTCATCGGGCCCTTGGCCATGGTCGGCAGCTTGTCGCCCACGCAGACGTCCTCGAAATACCGCGTGTTCGCACCGCGAATCTCTTCCTTGGCGTAGAGACCATAGATCCGATCGAGTTCCTCTGGTGAATAGCGCTTCTGCGGCTTGCCTTTCAGCGCGTCGTATTTCGTGCCTTCCTCGCGCGCGGCGTCACGGTCGGTGCGGAAACACCAGCTATCGGCCTCGGCGACGAGGTCGCCGTCCTTGCCGAAGAAATTCACGTGATAGATTTGCTGAATGGCTCGGCCCGCGAAGCGCGTCTCGTGCTCGACGAGATCGGCAAGCCAGGCTTGCGTCGTGATCTCCTCATTGCGACGCACCCAGCGATGCCAAGTCCAATTGGCTCCGGCCCACATCGCATGCACGCCCGTGAGGCCGCCGACATAGCCGGAGATGATGCGGCTCGTGGAGAACAGGAAGCTCGGCAGCGCCACCATGCCGCCGAGCGAGCCCTTCGCCGCAGCGACTGGATCGCACCAGAGCGGGTTGTCGTCGCCGATTCCATGCGCATAATGGCGGATATTGTCGCGCGTCGCCTCATGGCACCATGGCTCGAGGGTATCCTCGATCCTCTTACCGATGCGTGCGCGCAAAGCGTCGAGCGCGCTTTCGGTGATCTTGGGGAACAGGCGGCCGGTGGCGATCGACATGGTGCGTCCTCGATTTGCTTATCAGGCCGGATCGGTGGCTCGCGCGGCTTCCTGCTCGCGCAGCGCCTTGCGGTTGATTTTTCCGGCGGGGGTTTTCGGCAGCTCGACCACGAACGCCACTTGGCGCGGATATTCGTGCTGGCTCAGTCGTAGCCGCGTGAGTTTCTGGAGCTCGATGGCGAAGGCCTCGCTGCCAGGTCTGCCGCTCACGATGAAGGCCTTCACGACTTGGCCGCGGATCTTGTCGGGCACGCCGATCGCCGCCGCCTCGCGTACATCTGCATGCTTGAGGAGGGCTTCCTCGATCTCGACGGCGCTCATGGTCCAGCCCGCCGAGATGATGACATCGTCGGCGCGCCCCGCATGGTAGAAATACCCGTCCTCATCGATCCGGCCGAGGTCCTTGGTGGGGAACCAGCCGTCGCGCCGCCAAACCTTGATCTCGCCCGTCTCGCTGGGCGCGCAGGTCCGGCCGTCGCTCGATTGCACCTCGACGCGCACGCCGGGCGGCGGCTTGCCGAGCGAGCCCGGCTTGACGATGAAGTCCTCCGCGCCCGGAAAGTTGACCAGGACAACCCCGACCTCCGTCGTGCCATAGATGCTGCAGACCGGAACCGCGAACCGCTCGCGAACGAAGTCGAGCGTCGCAGCGTCGATCGGCTCGCCCGTATAGGAGAGCTTGCGGATGACGGTGCGAAAGGCATCGGCCTTTCCCGATGCCTTCATCATCCGGTAATGGGTCGCGGCGGCGGAGAGATTGGTGACCTCGAAGTCCTGGAGGGCGCGCAGCAGACGCACCGGATCGAACTTGCCGGCATAGACGCCCGTCGTGACGCCGAGGGCCAGAGGCGCCAGCGTGCCGTGCCAAAGGCCATGGCCCCAGGCGGGCGATGAGGGACAGAAATAACTGTCGCCGGGACGGATGCCGGTCCCGTAGAGCGCGGCGATCATCAAGACGACAATCGAGCGGTGGGTATGCTTCACGGCAGCGGGCAATTCCCGCGTCGTTCCCGACGTATATTGGAACACGGCCAGATCTTCGGCGGCTGTCGTCGGCTCGTAGGTCGCAGGATAGCGAGACAAGGCCGCGAACCATTCGTCATCGGCGACGACAACGTCCAAGCCCTGGATCTCGCGCGTGGTCGCGACCTTCTCGGCGCTAGTCAGGAGCAGCTTCGGCTTGCAGTCATCGACGCGCAGGCGGACGCCGTCCGGTCCGAACAGCGTGAACAGAGGCACCGCGATCGCGCCTCGCTTCATGGCGCCGAACAAGCCGGCATAGAAGGAGAGCGACGGCTCGAGCATGATCGCCACCCGATCCCCCGGGGCAACGCCACGCTCGGCGAGCCAATGGGCAAAACGTGACGAGAGGTCAGCGATCCGGTCGAAGCCGAGCGCCTCGTCGCGCCCGTCGGCATGGGCGATGCGCACCGCGATCCGTCCCGGGGCGGCGTGCCGATCGATGCATTCTCGCGCGATGTTGAGGTGCTGCCTGTCCCCGTCGAACAGCTCCCAGAGCTTGGCTGCGGAGAACAGGCGCAAAGCCTCGTCGTAGCGCGTGACCTCGGTGAGCTTGGTCATCGGCCTTGGCGGCTCCTTGGTGCTCTCGTCCCTGCCCGTGGCAATAACGTCATCGAAATTTCGCGTTGTCAATATGGCGTCAGCGTTGTATCAAGACAACACCATGGATCGCCAGAATTCGTCCCCGCTACGTCTCTCGGCTCGCCGGCACTCCCGGCCGACCGCCCCCAAGCCCACACGCGTGAAATCGCGGGTGGTCGTCACGCGCCGCGTGCCGGCCGTCTCCCGCGCGATCGCCATCCTTCGTCTTCTCGGGAAGAACCAATCGCCACTGGGCGTGCATGCGGTCGCGAACGCGCTCGGCCTCATTCCCTCGACCTGCCTTCACATCCTCCGCGTCCTGGTCTCGGAAGAGCTGGCCTCTTTCGATCCCGAGACGAAGCGCTACGGCCTGGCCGCCGGAATTCTGTCGATCGCGGGCGGCGTGTTGCGGCGCAGAAGCTTCAGCGACATGGCGCAGCCCACTCTCGATGAGATGTCGCGGCGCTGGAGCGCGACGGCCATCGGCGTCGAGGCCGCCGGCCTTGAGCATATGGTCGTGGTTGCCATCTCCTGCGCCGACCAGGCTTTGCGCCTGCGCGTCGATATCGGTAGCCGATTTCCGGCCCTGATAAGCGCCACCGGGCGCTGCGTCGCCGCGTTCGGCCAACATCCTCAAGAGGAGGTCGAGCGACGGTTCCACCTGTTGCGCTGGGACAATGCGCCGAGCTTGCGGAGCTGGCGCGAGGAGGTCGAGGCGACGCGTATTTCAGGCTACGCGGTCGACGAGGGTCGTTACATTTCCGGAGTGACGATCCTTGCGGCCCCCGTCATGAGTTCAGGCGTGACGAAGAACGCCCTCGTCCTCGTGGGCGTCGGCGATCAGCTGCGTCGCTTCGGCTACGCGGTCATAGGCGAGGCGCTACGCGTCGAGGCAGCCGAATTATCCGAGCGTCTCAAGGGCGTTGGCTGA
Source organism: Hyphomicrobiales bacterium (assembly GCA_044445925.1). Taxonomy (GTDB): domain Bacteria; phylum Pseudomonadota; class Alphaproteobacteria; order Rhizobiales; family Beijerinckiaceae; genus GAS188. The sequence continues at coordinate 9,478 of JBIOEK010000007.1, read as the reverse complement.
TAGCCAGCCGGGGCAATGACCGCTACGAATTAAACAAGCAAACGCAAGCCTAAAGAGGAAACGCAACAATGAGAACAATCTCTCGCCGGCTGTTGTTGGGCAGCGCGGCCGCCATCGGCGCCGCCAGCGCGGGCCTCCACTTCGCGCAGGCTGCCGATCCCATCAAGCTCGGCGCATCGCTGTCGCTGACGGGGCGCTTCTCTGATTCGGCCAAATACACGCAGGAAGGCTATCTCCTCTGGGAGGAGCAGACGAATGCCGCGGGAGGCGTCAATGGTCGACCGGTGGCGCTGACGATCTATGACGACGAGAGCAACCCCGATACGGGGCGCGTGCTGGCACAGCGCCTCATCGATCGGGACGGCGTGCTCGCGATACTCGGGCCCTATTCCAGCCCCATCACGGACGCCGAGGCCGTCGTCGTCGAACGCGCCGAGGTGCCGTTGCTCGGCACGATCGCCTCGGACAGCAGCATATGGACGCGGCGCAAGCTGCGCTGGAGCTTCCAGGCCTTTCCGTCGTCCGATTACGATCATCAGGGCTTTCTCGACATCATCAAGCAGAAGGGTGGCGGCCTCAAGAAGCTCGCCATCATCTTCGAGCAGTCGCCCTTCTCCATCGCTTCGAAGGACTGGGCCCAGACGGCGGCGGCGGGCATGGGACTGACCGTCGAGACCTACGGCTACAATCCCGGCGCCCAGGATTTTCGCTCGATCATCGAACGCATGGTGAGCTTCGGCGCCGAGGCGGTGTCGATGGGCGGCTATTACGAGCCCAGCATCGCCCTCACGCGGCAAATGATGGAGCGCGGCTTCAATCCGACCGCCTACCACTTCATCCAGGCCGCCGACGGCGTCACCAAGGACGCGCTCGGCGCCAATGCGGAAGGGATCTTCGGCCGTTCCGCCTGGGAGGCCTCGATCGAAACCCCGGCCAACAAGGCGTTCGTTGCGGCCTATCAGGTGAAATATAATCGTCTCCCGGCCTATCATTCCGCCGCCGCCTATTCGGCGGGCCAGGCGATCGCCGCGGCGATCCGGGCAAAGGGCGCCGAACGTCCAGCCATCCGCGACTATATCGCGACCATCCCCATCGATACGGTGCTCGGCACCTTCAAGGTCAACGAGAAGGGGCAGCAGTTGGGGTATCGCTATGTCGCCACACAATGGCAAGGGGGCGCGTCGAAGGTCGTCGGCGGCTCCTCGACCAACCAGATCGAGTGGCCCAAGCCCAAATGGAGCTGAGAAGCCGCTGGACCTGACGGAACCTCGTCGTGACATTGACGCTCGCGCTGCAGCTTCTCGTCAACGGTCTCGTCGTGGGAGGGCTGCTGGGCCTCGTGGCGCTCGGCCTCGCACTGATCTTCGGCGTGATGCGGGTGATCAACTTCGCGCATGGTGAGTTCATCACGCTGGGCGCCTACCTGACCTGGCTGATCGCGGGCGGGCTCGGCCTGTCGCCGCTGATCGGAGTTCCGGTCTCCTTCCTGGCCGGGGCGGCGCTGGGCTGGGTGGTGCAGGCGCTGTTGATCAGCCATGTCGCGGCAAGGCCCCCCCTCGATATGCTGATGGTTACCTACGCGCTGTCGGCCATCGGCCTCGGGCTCTACTCGATCGTGTTCGGAGGCGATTTCCGAAGCTACTCCGGGGGCCCGAGCGGTGAGCTGCGCCTCGCCGGCGTTTCAGTCGGATTGAGAAGCCTCACCGTCATCTGCGTCTGCGTGCTGCTTGCAGGCGCCGTGACCTTATTGCTGCGCTCGGCCCGCATCGGCCTAGCTCTCCGAGCCCTGGCGCAGAACCGTGATGCCGCCGCGACCTGTGGGATCGATGTGCGCAGGACGGAGCGCATCGCGTTCAGCCTGGCGGTCGGGCTCGCAGCGGCCGCTGGATCGCTGGTCAGCCTGATCGGCACGACCACGCCGACCGTCGGACATGACTGGGTGCTCGACGGCTTCGTGGTGGTGGTCGTCGGCGGCCTCGGCAGCATACCTGGCGCGCTCCTGGCAGCGCTCCTGATTGGGCTCGTGCAGAGCGTTTGCGGCTTCGTCCTGGATGATGCCTGGGCGAAGATCATCACCTACGCATTGCTTTACTTAACTCTTCTCCTGCGCCCGCAGGGCCTGTTCGGCCAAAGCGCGGAGGCGTGAGGATCATGGCCGCGACGCGGCGCGTCGGTGCTCTCCCAATCTTGGCCCCGCTCGTCCTCGCGACGGTCGCCGCGGCACTGCCGCGCCTTGGCGCTTCATCCTACGCGCAGATCCTTGTCTACTACGCGGCCTATTACCTCGCGCTCGGCCAGGCCTGGAACCTGATGTCGGGCATGACCGGCTACGTGTCCTTCGCTCATGGCGCGCTCGCAGGAATCGGTGCCTATGCCACCGTGATGGCGCTGAATGCGGATTGGCCGCTGTTCTTTGGAATTCTCGCCGGCCCGATCGCCGCGCTCATTGCCTCGCTCGTGATCGGCGCCACCAGCCTGCGCTTGCGCGGCACGGCCTTCACCTTCGCCACGCTGTTCTTCCAGGAGCTTACGCTGCATGTCCTGCGAAAAGTCCCTGCGACCGGCGGTCCCGGCGGGCTTGCCCTGCAGGACATCCTGCCGATCTGGCTGCCGCAGCTGCTCATGATCGCGCTGGCCTGCGCCGGCACCATCATCATGCTGGTGCTGCGCCGCTCGCGGACCGGCATCCGCCTGTTGGCGATCAAGGGCGACGAGACCGCGGCGCTGTCGCTCGGCATCGACTCCGCGCGGCTGAAGCTCGCGCTGTTCTGCACGAGCGCGGCGATCGCCGGAGCGGCCGGCGCGGTGCACGGCCTGTTCACGGCCTCGCTCTACCCCGATGTCGTCTTCTCGGTCGATGTGTCCCTGATCGCGCTCGCGGTGCCGCTGATCGGCGGCGTCGCCACGGCTTCGGGGCCGGCGCTTGGAGCCGTTCTCTATGTCGGTATCGGCGAGATCCTGCAGATTTTCGCGCCGAGCCTGCACGTCGCCGTGGTGGGCTTGCTGCTGCTCCTCGTCATTCTGTTCATGCCGGCGGGACTGGGTCCGTTCCTCATGCAACGCCTCGGGCGGCACCCACCGCTCGTCGCGCGGCCTGCCGCGGTTGGGGGGAAAAGCCGATGAAGGCCGTTCTGGAGGCGCGCGGCCTCGACAAGCGGTTCGGCGGCGTGCACGCGGTGCGCAACGTCGATATCGACGTCGCGAGCGGCGAGATCCTCGGGCTGTTCGGCCCGAACGGCGCCGGCAAGACGACGCTCTTCAACATCGTCGCCGGCATGTTGCGGCCGGATGCGGGCACGATCCGCCTGCATGGGGAAGATGTGACCAAGCTCCCCGCCTGGCGCCGAGCGCGTCGCGGCATAGGCCGCACCTTCCAGGTGACGCGCCCGTTTCGCGCCCTGTCGGTGCTCGAAAATGTCCTCGCCGGCGTGCCACGCGACGGATCCACGCGGCCACATGACGCCGCTTCCGTCCGCTCTCTGCTGACCAAGGTCGGTCTCGGGGATCGGGCGGACGAGGAAGCCGGCCGGCTCACGCTCGGCATGCTGAAGCGTCTGGAGGTGGCGCGGGCGCTGGCGCTCGAGCCGACCCTCCTCCTGCTCGACGAGCCGCTTGCCGGCCTGACGGGACGCGAGGCTGCCGACCTTCTCGGCTTCGTCGTGACCCTCAAGGCCCGCACGGCCATCATCATGGTCGAGCACAATGTCCGCCAATCGCTTCCCGTCTGCGACCGCGCGCTGGTGCTGGATGCCGGCGCCCTCATCGCCTCCGGCACACCCGAGGAGATCCGTAGCGACCCCAAGGTCGTTAGGGCCTATCTCGGTGACGAGGGCGCCGAGCCATGCTGACGGTGCGAGGGCTCGATGTGCGCTATGGGCAGTCGGTCGCCGTCTCGGGCGTCGATCTCGATGTAGCTGCGGGAAGCTGGGTGGCCCTCGTCGGCGCGAACGGCGCCGGCAAGTCCTCCCTCCTGCGTGCCATCATGGGCCTTGCGCGACATGAAGGGCGGATCGGCTTCGACGGCCAGGACATCGGGGCGCTTCCGCCCTGGGAGCGGCAGCGGCGCGGAATAGGCTTCGTGCCGGAGGGCCGGCAGCTTTTCGGCCAGATGAGCGTCGAGGAAAACCTGCGCGTCGGCGGCTATGGCGCGGCGCCGCCCGACCTTCAGCTCGGTCTCGACAATGCCTATGAGCTTTTCCCGCGCCTCGGGGAGCGGCGCTCGCAGGCCGCTTCGACGCTCTCCGGAGGCGAGCAGCAGATGCTCGCGCTCGCCCGTGCCCTCATGCCCCGGCCGCGCCTGCTGCTGATCGATGAGATTTCATGGGGGCTGATGCCGATTCTCGTCGCCCAGGTCTTTGCTCGCCTCAAGGTCCTCCATGAGGCGGGTCTGACCATCCTTCAGGTCGAGCAGAATACGCGAGAAGTGCTGCGCCATGCCGGCCGCGCCTATGTGATGGCGGCGGGATCGATCGCGATGCAGGGGCCGGCGGAGGAAGTGTCGCGCGATCCGCGCATGATCGAAAGCTATGTCGGCTGATGGAGCGGGTTTGAGATGGACTTCACCTTGAGCGCGGAGCAGGAGCAGATCCGCTCTTCCATCCTCAGGCTCTGCGCCCGCTTCGGCGACGCATATTGGCTCGAGCACGATCGCGAGGGCGGCTTCCCGCATGAGTTCCACGCCGCCATGGCCAAGGACAAATGGCTCGGCATCGCCATGCCGGAAGAGTTCGGCGGCTCAGGCCTCGGCATCCTCGAGGCGGCGATCATGATGCAGGCGGTCGCCGAATCGGGCGCGGCGATGAGCGGCGCCTCCTCGATCCACATCAACATCTTCGGGTTGAACCCGGTCGTCGTCTTCGGCACCCCCGAGCAGAAGCAGCGCATGCTGCCACCCCTGATCGCCGGGGAGGACAAGGCCTGCTTCGCCGTGACCGAGCCCGATGCCGGCCTCAACACGACCGAATTGAAGACGCGCGCCGAGCGGCAGGGTGACCACTATGTCGTCACAGGACAGAAGATCTGGATCTCGACCGCGCAGGTCGCGAGCAAGATGCTGCTCTTGGCGCGCACCACCCCGCTCGATCGGGTCAAGCGGAGGACCGAGGGGCTGACGCTCTTCTACACGGACTTGGACCGCACGAAGGTCGAGCTGCGCGAGATCCACAAGATGGGGCGCCATGGGGTCGACTCGAACGAGCTGTTCATCGAAGGGATGCGCGTGCCGCAAGCCGACCGGATCGGGTCCGAAGGAGAGGGGTTCAAATCCATCCTGCATGGCATGAACCCCGAACGCATCCTGATCGCAGCCGAGGCCGTCGGCATCGGCCGCGCCGCTCTGGCGCGCGCCACGCGCTACGCCAAGGAGCGCATCGTCTTCCGCCGGCCGATTGGGCAGAACCAGTCGATCCAGCATCCGCTTGCCCGCAATTGGGCGGAGCTCGAGGCCGCGGGCCTGATGGTTCTGAAAGCCGCGTCCCTCTATGATCGCGGCCTCGAATGCGGCGCGGAGGCGAATGCCGCCAAATATCTTGCCGGCGAAGCCGGGTTCCGGGCCTGCGAGACGGCCCTGATGACGCATGGCGGCATGGGCTATGCCAAGGAATTCCATGTCGAGCGCTATCTGCGCGAGGTGCTTATCGCGCGCATCGCGCCCGTGAGCCCGCAGATGATCCTGAACTTCATCGCCGAGCGCGTTCTCGGCTTGCCGAAATCCTATTGACCGAAGGAGGGAATGGCCGCCATGGCCGAGCCGGAAACTCCAATTGTCGGCTGGCAGCCCTTGAGGGATGTGCATGTGCTCGACTTCTCGTTGCTGCTGCCGGGCCCTTTCGCCACGCTGGCGCTCGCCGATCTCGGTGCCGATGTCTTCAAGATCGAGCCGCCGGGCGGCGATTTCGCGCGCCGCATGCCTTCCGCCCTGTTCCGCATGGCGAACCGCAACAAGCGCAGCATGGTGCTCGACCTGAAGCGACCCGAATCCGGGGATGTCGTGCGGCGGCTCGCACAATGGGCGGATGTGGCGATCGAGGGCTTCCGGCCCGGTGTCGTCGAGCGGCTCGGAATCGGCGCCGCGGCCTTGAGGGCTCATAATCCCCGGCTGATCTATTGTTCCTTGTCCGGCTATGGCCAGAACGGCCCGGCAAGCCATGTTCCCGGGCACGACCTCAACTATCTGTGCGCCGCCGGCACCTTGTCGCTCTCGGGGCATTGGGGCGAGAGGCCACGCCGTTCGGCGATCCCGGTGGCGGACCTCGCCGGCGGGACCTACGCGGCGATCGCAATACTCTGTGCCTTGCACGAGCGGGAAGCGACCGGGAAGGGTCGCACGCTCGACTTGAGCCTGGCGGAAGCGGCCATGTCGTACGGCTCGATCCGCCACGGCCTCGATCTCGACGAGCCCTCGCAGGACCATCTGTGGCCGACCAATGATCTGTTCGAGACGGCGGATGGCGAATACCTGGCGCTCGGAATCGTCGAGGAGCATTTCTGGCGTAATTTCGTTGCCGCGGCAGCGGACATCGCGCCCGATCTCATGGACGCGCGATATGCAACGCAAGAGCAGCGCCGCAGGCTGGGCGACGCGCTCGCCTTGAGGATGCGCGAGGTCATGCGCATGCGTGGCGCCGCGCACTGGCTGTCGCTCTTCGAGCAAGAGGACGTGCCCGCGCAGCTCAGCCTGACCCCGGCGCAGGCGAGCCGCAGCGCCCAGGTCGCAGGGCGCAAGATGGTGATGGCCATGGATGGCGAGCGCCACATTCCGTTTCCCGTCCACGTCGATGGAGATCGCGGCGCGGCGCTGCGCCGCACGGCGCCCGAGACGGGTCAGCATTCGCAGGCCATTCTCGGCGAAATCGGCTTCGACGCGACGGAGATCGAGAAGCTCGCGAAATCAGGTCTGTTCGGTCAGCACGCCCTCAGGCGCCAGCCAAAGGAGGCAATGTGAGCGGCCCACTTGACGGCGTCCGGGTCATCGACATGACGATGAACGTGATGGGACCATATGCGTCGCAGACGCTCGGCGATATGGGTGCCGATATCTGCAAGATCGAGCCGCCCGAAGGCGATACGCTGCGTGGCGTCGGTCCCTCGCGCAGCAAGGGGATGGGGCCATACTTCCTGAACCTCAATCGCAACAAGCGTAGTCTCGTGCTCGACCTCAAGAAAGCCGAAGGAGGCGAGGTGCTGCGTCGCCTTCTCGAGCAGGCCGACGTGTTGCTCTACAGCTTCAGGCCGAAAGCGATGGCGCGGCTCGGGGCCTCCTACGCGGAGGTCTCGGCCATCAATCCACGCATCATCTATTGCGGCGCCTTCGGCTATGGACAATCCGGCCCCTACGCCGATCGCCCGGCCTATGACGACTTGATCCAGACGGCGATCGGCCTCCCGATCTTGCAGGCGCGCGGCATCGCCGAGCCGACCTTCGTCGCGACCGCGATGATCGACCGCACGGTCGGGCTGATGAGCGCTTCCGCCATCGGCATGGCGCTCTACCATCGCGAGCGGACAGGCGAAGGCCAGGCGATCGAGGTGCCGATGTTCGAGAGCATGACCGAGTTCGTCATGGGCGACCATCTCTACGGCAAGACATTCGAGCCGCCGCTCGGGCCGGTGGGCTATAGCCGAATGATGGACAAGAACCGCAAACCCTATCCGACCAAGGACGGTCATATCGGGGTGCTGGTCTACAACGACAAGCATTGGCGGCACTTCTTCACCATGCTCGGCCGGCCCGACATGGCATCCGACGAGCGCTATGTGACGATCGCCGGCCGCACGCAGAATATCGCATTTCTCTACAATTTCCTTGCGGAGACGCTTGCGGAGAGGACGACTGACGAATGGCTCGCCTTCTTTGCCGATGCGGACATCCCCGCGACGCGGCTCAACACGCCCGAGGAGTTGCTCGACGACAAGCACATGACCGCCGTCGGATTTTTCACGCTGACCGATCACCCCAGCGAGGGCCGCATCCGCGTCATGGGCATTCCTCAGACCTGGAGCAGGACGCAACCCGAGATCAGAAGGCTCGCTCCGCGGCTTGGCGAGCACACGATCGAGATGTTGGGCGAATACGGGTTTTCACCCGCCGAGATCGAAAAGCTCGTCGCGAGCAGAGCCGTTCGCATCTCGCAGGCGACTTCTTGATTTTCGCCCAGGGCGGCATTGGGCGTGGGAAGCCGACGCCCGCCCTCCGGGTCGGCCGCCGCTCGACCGCGTGCTCAAAGCCTTCCGAATGAAACACCGCGCCAACGCCAACCATTGGCGGCGACAGCTTGTTGCAATGGCGCTTTCAGCTCCTGGGTGGTGAACCGGTAATTGTAAATCTGGCCAGGAGCCAGCGTCTCCGTGAAACCGTAAGCGGTTCCAAATTCGATGGACGTCTGCTGTCCTCGAAAGGCCGAGACCTCGAGGCTCATCTGCGGGATGCCTGCGCGCCATTCGACGGACCAGGATTGGTCGACGCTGCGCACTTCATGCGCCCGCTCGTCCAGTCGCATCAGAACCTTGAACGCCTTCCCAAGATGCGCCTTGGCGAATATCTCATACCAGTTGGCGTCCACGATCTTCCACTCGGCTACGAGCTCCGCTTCGTCCTTGTTTCCCGGCCTGACCTGGAACGGAGCCGTGGGACGATTGATCGCCAGCAGGGCGTTTCGGACGGCATCCGCGGATTGCGGCGCACCCTGGGGCGGCAGTCCGCGACCGAGCAGTTGCCTGAACAGCTGGCTGAGAAGCGACAGGGGCAGGTCTCCAAAGGTTTGCGCCTTTGCGTAAGCAGAGCCGCAAGGCTCGAATCTAGCACAAAGGCTTAGCAGTCACACGTCCGTCCGGCACGCAGCGATTCAATCGAGCAGAGGCTGCTCCCGAGCCATGGGCCCAAGGGAGCTCTGGTAGCAAGCCGCCTCTCCACAAGTCATGATCTCGATCTTCGCACTCCGCCGGGGCGGCATTCTCCCGGCATCCGACATCAGGGCCGCCGGCCGAACAGCTGCGTCACGACGGCGAGCCCGCGCGCCAGCAGCGTGCTCCAGATCAACGAAGCAAGGCCGAGCTTGGCGGGCGCGATTTGGACGTGCTCTGGAGCGGAGAGCCTCATATCGAGGTTTTGCGCGAAGCTCTCCCCGATCCGGGATACGAGATCGCGTACCAGGTTCGACCTTCCGAATTGGGCGAGCGGACCGGTGAGCGCATAGCTCATCTCGACTTCGATCCGCGTGGCTTCATCGCCGCCGGGGCCCGCCTCGGGCCGCAGCTCATAGGCGACCCGGCCCGAGGCGTTCGAGCCGCTCTTACGGTCGCCGCCGCTGCCCGTGATCACTTGCCGGTATTCTGACGCAAAGTTCGTGACGAGCCCCTCCCCGTCAAAGCTCGCCTTGATCGGCCCCAGGCTGATTTCCATGCGTCCGTTAACGCGCCCGCCTTCGAACGGTCCCTCGATCGTGAGCCCCGGCATGCAGGAAGCGACCGCCTGTGGATC